>CAZTWR010000007.1:0-22494 GCA_964618055.1 uncultured Pirellulales bacterium
CAAAAATCATCGCAGTCGATACCCTGGATGTAATCGCCGCCAATGCAACTGACTATATAAAGGAAGAAAAAGCCAAAGGTTTAGCCAAAATCGCCACAATTCTCGACGCTAAACGCAATCAATTCTTCATCGCAGCATACCAAAACAAACAAGACCGATGGAAAAAATCGATGCCTGATTGCCTGATGACGGCTCAGCAATTCCTCGAAAATTTCGCTGGCAATTCCCAACCCATTTGGCTGCTCGGCGAAGGTCTGGTTTATTATAAGGACAAATTCAAGGCCGACGGCATTCGCTTCCTAAATGAGCGCTACTGGAGCCCGCGAGCCGAAAAGGTCCATTTGCTCGGCTGGCAAAAAGCCTTAGCAGGCCAATTCGCTGACCCCCTAACACTACAGCCTACCTATCTGTGCAGGCCTGATATTAAAGAAAAACGGAATGCAAAACAAAAGTCAGGAACAGAAGGTAAGGATCAAGAAAAAGAAAATCTGGATTTATTCTGGGTCATAGCCTAATCGCCCCCACACAGCCTTCTGCACCATTTGCAAATCCGCCTTGCCATCAAGGGTTTCAGGCGTAATGTCAGTACCAGGGTGAGTATGTACGTACTCCCTGCCAAGGTCCATTGTTTCCTTGCCTTTCCACTTCCAATACTCGCTGTGTCCATCTGCAAAACCGAAGTTCGTCCCGTCACTATGTCGCACCGGAGGCATATCCCGCCACGCCGGATCCTTGTAAAGAACACAGTAACTATCCGGAGACACCCATCCTTCATCAACAAAAACGATTTTCTCCTGTGGCATGCGAATCTGCGTTTTATTTCTAATTAGCAACCCTTTAGCAGACTCCCAGTGCGGGTCGCTTTTACCACTACAATAACCATTCATAGAATCGGCTATAGCATACGTCAGCATCTCTCCCCGATAGCCGGCTGGGCACTTGTAAAGTTTGATGTTGCTAATATATGGCCATAACGCTCCTTCTTTGATTGCAATTATTTGATCTTCTTCTGACAATTGTTCCCCATCTACCCAACTATTATGCCAACACTTGCCTACCCAAGGAAGCTCATAGCCCCAAGGCCTATAAGGATAACCTGCTGCGCCGTTAACAATCTTATCCTCGTTAGCATCTGCATACACACTCCACGCAAGCACCAACTGCTTCAGGTTGTTAAGACAAGCTGCACGTTTACCTTGCTCCTGGGCACTCTGCAGCACAGGTATCAATATTGCCATCAACAACGCAATGATGGCAATCACAACCAGAAGTTCTATTAACGTAAACCCCGTTAGAAATCTTTTATCTGCACCGTGAGACCTTTGGTCTCTTATGGAGCTTACCCGATTAGAAATCCTTATTTGGGTTCCCGCAGAGTAGGGTTCTTCTAACGGGGTAAATCCTCTTTTTTCACTCATAATGATAGTCCTTACCTTGTGCTGAAATTTCTCTCTTCATTTGTTTAAGATGCGCAAAACCGGCCTTGTGTTCCACAAATTTTCTATTTTTCGTACTTTATTAAAAAAAGTATACCTTAAATCCTGGCTTATAGCAACCAAATTTAAGGCCTGTAGAACGAAATACTGGATAAATTTCGGCGAGGATAAGGGGGGGATTTGTAAGCGCCTTTAGATAAAGGAATTACGAACTTTGATAAATTTATCAAAAATAGCCTAAGGCAGGCGTATTTTCCTTGACATAAACGCAGTTGGTTTGGTATAAAAAGGTTAGTAAAACCTGTAGACTTTCGGATTCTACTTTGTATAAAATGACGAATTTAGACAAGCGCGATGTTCAGTATTTGTATAATTTTTGTAGTTTTTCTGTAAAATGACGAATTTAGACAAGCACAGTGTTTAGTGAAGGTTTCTTGTTGCTTGTTTTGTTTAAGGTTGTTTGAGGCAAGTGTCAGGTGTAAAGCACAGTGGAGATTTTAGCGCTCACTAAGGGAGGAAAGTGCAGGCTTCTGCACTTGTCAAAAACAACGGACGTTTTGGCACGCAGCCAAAAGAATATTTTAAGGTTTTACTTTTTTAAGGAGGAATATCATGTCTAAAAAATTTCTGTTTCTAATTTCTTTTGTTTTGGTGCTAAGTGTAGCGTCCACCAGTTACAGCGCCGACCCCTGCGTAATAGGCAACTGGGAAGATGTCAATGACGGATGGCGCATAGACCCTTGTGCGCCCCCTGGGACTGCGATGACCTACAGCACAACCGGGGTTACGTTGGACACCAAAAGCCTCAAGGTGGACGTGAACGACCATAATGGCTGGAATGCGGCTATATATATCCCGCTTGAGGCTAACGATGTGAATTTGGTTGATGAGTTCTTTGACAACGACTTCTTCTCGGTGGACGTGACGCGGTTAGATAACGAGTGGTTACCGGCCGACGACCCCAACTATAACGCAGGAATTCACCTGATTGTCAATGCGAATTCCGTCCCGGATGGGAACGTCTGGTTCGATTTAGGCGCACGTGCTTGGTGGAGTCCGGGTGATGGGAACAATCCGCGGAGAGCTGGCTGGGACTATTCTGCAACTAAAGCTGACATCAACGAGGCTTCCGTTTCGTATCTGCAGCTTATACTCGTCACGAATTACGACCCGAATTTCACCACCGGCGGGATTTACTACTTAGACAATGCGAAACTGAGCACTTTCACCGGCGTGATAGGCAACTTTGAAAATGACATGGACGGATGGGATGTCGCCGACGATGTCAATATCACGGTAGATTACAACAGCACAACCGGGGTTACGTTGGACGGCAACAGCCTCAGGATAGATTCGAATAACCTCTATAACTTAGCTATCCAGTTCAGCCTGATAGACCAAGGGCTGGTTGACAAATTCAGGAACAACCTCAAGGTCTCAGCAGACGTTACACGGCTGGCTTCTGAGTGGACTACATCGGGTGAAGGCCAGTGGTGCGAATTCTTCCTGGTGGTCCAGGCAGGTAGCGCAAATGACCCTAACTGGGACTTGTGGGGCCAGCTGGACACGGAAGCAGATTGGGCACCTGGAGATGGGGACGAACCAAAGAACTTCATATACGACTACTCCACGACTCTCAATCAGATTGACTTTGACAACCTTGAGTATTTGAATTTTATCTTCTCCACGAACTGGGGTGGGTACGAGCCCGGCGGTACTTACTATCTTGACAAAGTGCAAATGTTCGGCGGTGGTCCAGCTTACAGCCCGAATCCAGCTGACGGTCAGAGAACGGTACCGATTGACGCTAATCTTAGCTGGACACCTGGAATCTATGCTGACAAACACGATGTATATTTCAGCACCGACAAAAACAAAGTGACCGACGCCAATAGAGACGTTAACTTTGGCGTTCTGGTCAGTATGAACCAAGACCCCAACACTTATGATCTTGACACCCTCATATACGGCAAGAATTACTACTGGCGGATTGATGAGATCAATGATGCCGGCCCCGACCCGTGCATCTGGCCAGGCGAGGTCTGGAGTTTTACGACTATGTATCTCGGCGGAGATTACATATTAGGCGACTGGGAAGACGATATGGAAAATTGGACAGTCCTCAAAGGCACTCCCAGTTACAGCACTACCGGGGCAACGTTGAACAGCAAGAGCCTCAAGATTGAAATTGAGGATGGCTGGTGGTGGACTTTAATGCTCACGTGTAGCGACGAGCAGCTTGAAGCCCTTAAGGCTAACAACTTCTTCTCATTGGACGTAACGTGGGTCACTAACGACTGGACAGGTGAGGGAACCTACGCAGGGGTCGACACAATTGCTATCAATGCCGATGGGATTGGCTGGAACCAGGTAGATGGCCCTGTTGATGATACGAGTAATCCTGGTTCGCCTGGGGACTGGAATAAGACGGATTTCGGTGACTCAGATACGAGGACGATTACCTGGGACTACTCTGAGGTTGATGTTGAGAGCATTCCCGAAGGCGGGTGGTGCTTTTTTGAGTTCAACACTAAACATGATTTTGGTGAGGGCGGTACTTTTTACTTCGACAATGCGCGATTACCCGATAGGGGAGTTGCCCGATACCCGAATCCGGCACGCGGAGCGACGGATGTGCCACGGAATAAGGCCCTGATTTGGACACCGGGAGACTATGCTGTTACACACGATGTATATTTCGACACCAATGAAGCCAAAGTGACCGACGCCAACAGAGACGTTAATCTGGGCGTTCTGGTCAGTCAAGACCAGGACCCCTGCAGTTATGCTCCCGGCCTTCTCGATTCTTACACAACCTACTATTGGCGGATTGATGAGGTCAGTGGCACCGACTTCTGGAAAGGTAATATCTGGAGCTTTACGACAGGCAACTCTCTCATTGTGGACGATTTTGACCTGTATGCGGACACTGATGCTCTGGATGATGTATGGAAGAAAGTCGGCCCCTCGGTTATTCAACTCGAGTCAACTTTGGTTCGCAGTGGTAAGTCGATGAAGCTTAGATACGACCATCACAGTAAACCCTACTATTCAGAGGCCTACGCAGATGTTAATGATGATGATGATTGGCCAGGCGAAATCGGGTCAGACTGGACAGCAGAAAATGTGAAAGCATTGGTGCTGTACTTTTATGGCCAATCAGACAATTACGCTAGTGAGCAGATGTATGTGAAACTGGCCGATTATGACGGCAACGAAGGTGTGGTGCTATACGACGGCGATATGAACGACATAAAGAAAGAAGAGTGGCAGGAGTGGAATATTGCGCTGCAAGGGTTCGTTGACAACAATAACGTGAATCTGGCCAATGTTTCGAGAATCACTATCGGCTTCGGTGACGGGGTTGCACCGGGTGGTGATGGTGACGTATACTTTGACGATATCCGGCTGTATCCGCGCAGATGTCGTCTTTCAGAGCGTGACCCTAATTTCACCAATGTCGATTATATCGAGGATTGCGTGGTTGACTATCAAGAGGTTGCGTTAATGGCGGGGTCCTGGCTGGTTGAGGCAGCAACTGCCGGCGACGCTAATCTTGTCAGCCATTGGAAGTTTGACGGCGACGCCACAGACAGCTCCGGCAATAACAACGGCACTCTCTATGGTAACCCACAGTGGGTGGCCGGGTATGTAGGAAGCAATTCCATCGATTTCGACGTCTTCGACGCCAATGATTACGTTGACTGCGGCAACGATGTGAGCCTGGATATTAATGATGCGATTACACTTTCAGTGTGGGTAAAAACTGATGATTCTGGCAACGGTGAATTTAATCCCTATATTACGAAAGGTGACCAGACTTACGGGATAAAGCACGATGACAGTGATAACATACAATTTGTCATCTATGACGAAGCTTTCTTCACAGCAATCTACCCTGTAGATAGTTCGTTTAATGGTGTCTGGCACCATCTGGCTGGAACTTATGATGGAAGTCAACTTAAGTTATACATCGACGGCGTATTAAGAGGTTCTAACATCCATACAGGCTCTATCGCCACTAATACACTCCATCTCGATATCGGAAGAAACAATGAGTACACTAACCGCTTCTACGACGGTACAATAGATGATGCTCGGATTTACGACAAGGCGCTGTCGCAGGCCGAGATAGCGTTCCTTGCTGGTAGTGACTGGCGGCTTGACCTGTACGAGGATCAGAAGGTCAACTTCAAAGACTTTGCCGTTTTGGCAGATGGATGGCTTGAGGAGCAACTGTGGCCGCTGGAGCCGTAATCAGCGTTGCTACAAGGCTTAAGTTAAATATAGCCAATTGAGCTTGCACCAATTCGGGGCCTATACTGATTAGTTCGGTATAGGCCCCGGCTGTTTTTGTATAGCGGATAGAAGAGAGCAAAAAGTGTAAAGCGAAGAGCCTATGAAATAAAACTCAAAACAAGATTCTTCGTTTCGTTCGGAAGAACACAATTTAAGCTCTGATGATGTCGGTTATTTTCATAAGGCGGGAGGTGTTGTCACGCTCGGCTTCGGCGAGTTTATCATAGATAAATCTAATAGTTTCGTGCAGCTCGGGAATGACAACGTGCTCGAGGACATTGACTCTTCGGCGGGTCATTCGCAACTCTGTAGCTAAAAGACGTGCCTGCTTTTCTTTTTCAGCAAGTTCAATTAAATCATCGAAGGCACGTTCCAAAGCCAACAATGCAACGTCCAGCTCGCCGGATGTGGTTGCAAAGCCGTAACAGATAATTTCACCGGCCATCTCCTTAATCAGATGCGGGACTTTTACGTTCATTATGTAAGCGAATTCGATGGCCAGTGTGAATTTTTTTGTAGGAACTTCAAGAGCAGCTTTTACATCCTCCGGCTCCATCGATGCACGGGCGAGCATAAAACGTCTGCACGTTTCCAATAGCTCTTTTTCGGCCTTTTGACGTAAGGGCTTAATCTCTTTGGCGATGTGGATTAGCTGGCGGGAAAGTTCATCTCTCTTTTCGCTTAGCAGACGATGACCTCGGCTGGCTAAAGCTACCCGCTTTCGCAGCCGAAGTAGTTCCATTCGTGTTGTGTTTATGTTTGCTAACATAATGCGTATATGCGTGGATGCGTGAATGAGTTTATGAGTATATGCGTAGGTGCGCTTATGCCTAACTCATCCACTCGTTCACTTCTTGGATTTAAGATATTTGATAAAATTTAGAGTCATTCTCCTTAAAGCTTCAACTTCTTCAAGAAGCTTATTCGCATTTAGAAATTTTAGTTTTTCAGCAATTATCAATTGTGTTTCCACTTCAGATAGCGAACCTAACGAAACATACAGAAAGTGAATAAATTCTTTTTTGGAAGATCTGGCAGCACCTTCAGCAATAATTGCTTGGGTAGGATACCGACGACCTTCTCATTTGTGATGTTAAACCATAAAGCTCTTCTTTCGGAAATTTATTTGTATCTTTGTAAATTTGTTCTACAAATCCAATACCACGCTTCCAAATGTCTAAATTCTTATGTGTTTTCATACTACTCATCCTCTCATCAACTCATCTACTCATTCACTTTTCGTCTTGCGGAATTTTGGCATATACTTTTCAATGAGTTTGATGTCGATACGTTTTAGCTCGACATTCTCAAACATACTCAGCAGTTCCCAGCCGAGGTCGAGAGTTTCTTCAATCGAGCGGTTCTCATAATAGTCCTGGGAGACATAGCGGTCTTCGAATTTGTTTGCGAAGTCCATATACTTTTTGTCCTCTTCAGACAGGGCCGCTTCGCCCATAATTGTCGCCAGTTCCTGAGCTCCTTTGCCACGGGCATAGGCGGCGTAAAGCTGATTATAAAGGTCGGCGTGGTCTTCGCGTGTTTTTCCTTCACCGATACCTTTATCTTTAAGCCGCGAGAGGGACGGCAAAACATCGACCGGCGGTGCAATTGCCTTTCTGTGTAACGGACGTGACAGGATAATCTGGCCTTCGGTAATATAGCCGGTCAGGTCGGGGACCGGATGAGTTTTGTCATCCTCAGGCATAGTCAGGACGGGCACGAGTGTAATGGAGCCTCTTTTGCCCTGGATTCGTCCAGCCCTTTCATAAACGGTTGCCAGGTCTGTGTAAAGATAACCGGGGTATCCTCTTCGGCCGGGGACCTCTTTTCTGGCTGCGCTGATTTCCCGCAGGGCCTCGCAGTAATTGGTCATATCATTTAAGATTACAAGGACGTGCATATCCAGCTCAAAGGCGAGGTACTCGGCGGCGGTAAGTGCAAATCTGGGGGTGGCTATCCGCTCGATTGCAGGGTCGTTTGCAAGATTGACGAACATAACGGCCCGTTCGATGGCACCGGTTTGGTGAAGGTCGTCGATGAAGAATTGGGCAGACTCAAAAGTGATTCCCATTGCGGCAAAGACGACGGCGAATTCTTCACCCTCGCCCAAAACGGTTGCCTGCCGTGCGAGCTGAGCGGTTATCTGGTCGTGCGGCAGTCCTGCACCTGAGAATACGGGCAGCTTCTGGCCTCGTACGAGTGGGTTCAGGCCATCAATTGTCGATATGCCGGTCTGGATAAATTCGTTCGGGTAGTCGCGTGCATCGGGATTGATGGGTCGGCCATTGATATCCAGGCGTTTTTCCGGAATGATAGCGGGGCCATCGTCTTTTGGCTCTCCGAGGCCGCTGAAGACCCTGCCTAAGATGTCAAGGGAGACAGCCAATTCCAGCGGCCTGGCTAAAAAACGGACCGTGCTTCTGTTGACGTCGATTCCGCGCGTTCCCTCGAAAACCTGCACAAGGACTTTGTCTTTTTCGACCTGTAGAATCTGGCCGTGCCGCACTGCACCATCGGGTAGTTCGATATCGACTATATGTCCGTACTTTGCTTCATCGACCATTTCGACAAGCATCAGTGGGCCGGAAATACTCGCAACCGTTTGATATTCTTTTACAGACAGCATTTCAAACTCCTGTTTCGTGTCTCATCGCTCGTGACCCCGTGTCTTGCATTTTGCTATACGCCATCCGCGACTTTTAACTGTTTGACGTGTTCGTCAATCGTGTCGCGAATTTTGGCGATTTTGGTTATGTCATCTTCTGGGGTATATTTCGCTCTTGCGATTTCCTCACGGACAGCTAACTTAAATATTTCATCGGTTTCAACTCCTGCCTTAATGGCAGCCAGCGCCTGCTCGTGGAAGTACAGGATGGTTTTTAACATTTCATACTGCTTGGCCATCGGTGAGTAGGTGTCAACCTCATGGAAGGCATTTTGGTGCAGGAAGTCTTCACGGATTGACCTTGCTGTCTCAAGGGTCAGCTGGTCTTGTGGCGACAAGGCCTCTGCGCCGACGAGGCGAACTATCTCAAGCAGCTCGGCTTCCTGCTCCAGCAGGCTCATTGCCTTGACCGTCATTTGTTCCATTTCCAAACCCTGGTCTTTGTCTTCGAAACATTCTTTCAAGTATTGTTTATAAAATGAATAGCTTGTCAGCCAATCGATGGCGGGGAAGTGCCTCTGGTAAGCAAGTCTTCCCACGAGCGACCAGAAAACCTTTACCACGTGCAGCGTTGCCTGGACGACCGAATCCGACAAATCGCCGCCAGGCGGACTTACCGCACCGATAATCGATAAAGCTCCCTCACGCTCGGGTTTGCCGAGACACTGGACTCGTCCGGCTCTTTCATAGAACGCAGCAACCCGAGCTGCCAGATAAGCAGGATACCCTTCTTCAGCCGGCATCTCTTCGAGACGTGTCGATATTTCGCGCATTGCTTCGGCCCATCGGCTGGTGCTGTCAGCCATCAGCGCCACGACATAACCCATATCGCGGAAATACTCAGCTATGGTAATGCCGGTATAGACGGATGCTTCTCTGGCTGCTACTGGCATATTAGATGTGTTTGCGATGAGAACAGAGCGTTTCATTAAGGGTTCTCCACTGCGAGGGTCCTTCAATTCGGGAAATTCCATCAAAACGTCGGTCATTTCATTGCCGCGCTCTCCACAGCCAACATAAACGACAATATCCGCATCGACCCATTTTGCTAACTGATGCTGGACGACCGTTTTGCCTGAGCCAAATGGCCCCGGTACACAAGCGGTCCCGCCCTTAGCAACGGGAAAGAAGGTATCAATGACTCTTTGGCCGGTAACAAGAATTCTGTCCGGAGCAAGACGTTTTATTACTCCCCTGGCATTACGGACAGGACATTTCTGCATTAGTTTCAACTCAGCCTTGGTGCCATCTTCGGCAGACACAACCCCTATCGTTTCATCAACCGTGTAATCACCTTCAGCTATTTTTTGAATAGTCCCTTTTATTCCGGAAGGCACCATAATCTTATGCACGAGTTGTGTAGTTTCCTGGACTTCGCCTATGATGTCGCCCGGGCCAACGACTTCACCATTTTTTACAGTTGGTTTGAAGTTCCATTTCTTTTCTCTATTCAGGCCCGGCATTGCGCTGCCTCTACTCATAAATTCGCCTTCGGCTTTTACAAGTAAGTCCAACGGTCTTTGTATTCCATCATAAACACTCTCAATCAGACCGGGCCCTAATTCGACCGACAGTGGTGCTTCTGTATCAACTACGGGTTCGCCGGGGCCTATACCTGTGGTTTCTTCATAGACCTGGATTGAAGCAAGGTCGCCTTTTAGCTCGACGATTTCACCGATGAGGTTCGAATGTCCCACGCGAACGACATCATACATTCGGGCCCCAGCCATACCTTCAGCAACAACGACGGGACCTGCAACTTTAACTATTTTGCCGGTTTTTTCTTCACTCATTATGAACCTTTTCTTAATCATTCTGTAAAATGTTTACGCCGGTAGCCATTTTGAGCGATTTTGCCAGTGCTGCGGTTGCAACGCCCATCGGTTCAGTAGTAAACGGCACCACTACAATACAAGGGACGGCCGAATCCATCTGAGCCGAGAAAACTTCCTCGACCACCGCAGCTATATTCTCAGCTACAACGACAAGGGCATATTTATCGCTGACTATTTTCTCAGCGGCCTCGATAGCTTCCTCAGATGTATGGCCTACTGCAAACGTATCGAGTCCAAGCGCCGAGAACGGCATCACAAAATCAGCATCACCTAAAACTGCTACCTTATTCATATCCGGCATCTCGCATTCCGCACTGTGTTAATACCTATTCACCCAAACGGTCTAAAATAAGCTTTGTGTCGAGCGAGTTTTTCTTCGCTGCCAGTATTAATCTGACGGTTCGGATTTCATTTTCTTTCATTAACAGATAAGCAATAATCGGCTGTGGGCCAGCGGTAATCTGAATCGTTGTTTTCAAAAATCCCGTTAAGAATTCCTCGCATTGCCGCTCGGCAATCAAGAAAGACCCATCCGACATCAGGTAATTGGCGCCTGTTTCAACAACCTGGTGATAGGGCAGCACAAAAAACAACTGCCCCTGTGACTCATAGCCAGTATCCAGGGCCTTTTCCAGGCGTTCCAGCTCGATAAAACCTCCTTTCAAGAAGACATTGCGCTGCTCCGACTCGGTGAATTTGAGTCGAAGCATCGTGCGTATGTTCGTTAAATCAATCTGTATTCTAAAAAGCCCGAGTAGAAATAAGCTCTTTAGCCGGCGTGCCGTTGTCAAATTATATTGAGCCTGGAATTGGTCAATCGCGTAATCGATTCGGCGGACGTCTTTATCCTGATAGTAAGCAACAACAGCTTGCTCAATCGCCCATCGCATATAAGTGGGGAGCAGTTCGTAGTTTTCCTGCTCAAAAACTTCCTCAAAGATTTCGGGTGGTACATTGCCATCGCTGCTATAATCGGTTCCCAGTGGTTTTTCAGTCAATGTTCGCCTGAGAGCTAATCGCAGGTTTGCAAAGTCATCGCGCGTTCTAAACAGCTCCACAATCGACTTATCAATCATTAACTGTTCAAACAATTCTCTCACTGCCGACCTTCTAAGCTGCAGAACATTCTCAACCTCCGCAAAGTTTTTGCTGCCCGCCGTAAGGTGTCCTGTGGAGTGCGGCAGAGCATATTCGCTGGCCGCCAGTAAATCCACCGCCTGCTCGAAATTCTCGGCGTTGGTCATATCAAGAAGCGTTGCTTTTGGCAGCATCTGTGTTTCAAGCGCGCGAACCTGAGCCGTCTCAAAGGCATAGCGCCAGTCGTCATCACCGACAGGCGGATACATGTAAAAATCCAGAATAGCTTGTTCAGCAGTTTCAATCACTTATTGTTTAGTTCCCGAATAATTCTTTAGCCAACTCGATTTCCAACTCCTTGCGGGCCTGAGCCAACAATACTTCAATCGAGACGTTATTTTTTATCTTACCTCGTTTTAAGATAAAGCCACCTTCGATATCCTGTCTTTCGTCAGACAATTTTAAATTACCTTTTTTGTTAGAATTTAGCTGCTCATTAACCTTGTTGATTAGTTGCTGGTCGATTCTTTTTTCTTCTTTGCCAACAACAACCTCTTCATCACCGGTTTCGACTGCTTCGAGCATCAGCTTAGTCATTAGCTTACAGTATTGCTCATCCGAGAGGTTTTGCAGCTGCTGCCGTGCCTGGTCAAAGACCTCATCGAGAATTTTTCTCTTCTCTGTGAGCAACTGCTTTGCGATGTCCATTCTGGCGGTTGCCAGGATATGAAGTTTTTCGTCTCCGGCGCGTTTTTCAGCAAGAAGCCGGGTCTGCTCATTATATTCGCCGAGTTGCTCGTTCAGCTTAGCCTGCTCAGCAGCTTGTTTTTCCTGAGCCTGCTGTTTTATCTTCTGTGCTTCGGCTTTTGCATCGGCAAGTATCTTTTCTATAACCTTTTCAGCGCCCATAATTATCATCCACAATAAGCGTTCAGGATATTTTTACGCCGGCATCGGCCAGTTAATACCAAACAGCAGCATAAACATTGTCACCAGCAGGCCAAGTACCGCGTAAACTTCAACCATAACGGCGTAGACAACGCCGGCCTTAAAGGCCATCTCAGGTTGCTTGGCAGCCATCAGGATACCACCTGAGCAAACCCTGCCCTGGAATATTGCGCTTACCAGGCCAGCAAATGCAATAGGCAGACAGGCTATAAGCACCTCCAGTCCAAGTGTGAAGTTTAGCTGTAACACACCTGTCCCACCAAAGAAGTTCATTTTGAGCATCACCAGAAATGCCGCCAGAAATCCGTAAAAACCCTGCGTTCCGGGCAGCACAACCATAATGAACATCTGGCCATATCTCTCAGGTTTCTCACTCAATACGCCGGTAGCGCTTCTGCCGGCTATACCGATACCGATAGCTGAGCCGATACCAGCCAGTAGCGCCGCCATTCCTGCACCAACCAAAGCCAATGTCATTCCGTAATCCATTGCTAACCTGCCTTTCCTGTTATTTCACTTTTTTAAGTAAATGTGTTTATACTGTTTGGACAGCGGTTCAAATAACCTGCCGCCACCGATAAGGAACTTGGGGAAAAACTCAACGTATTGCAGTCTCAGGGTATGAACAAAAGCACTCAAGGCGTTAATTGCCATATTGAATGTGTGTCCGCCGACAAGTATTGCTATTGTGGCCACGATGCCCAAGCCGAAAGGGATGTCGAGGGCGATTTTAGCCATAACGTTTATTGCCATTGCCAGGCCTGCGGTAACCATACCGAGTGCCATCAGTCTTAAGTAGCTTAGCACATCGCCCATATAGAATATCGCGCTAAATAAATTGTACACTCCCATTCCGATTCGGCCGACCCAACTGCCCTGCCGCCGGCTAAAGAGCAAAATTGTAGCTGCGGGGACAAGAGCAACCAAGCCGAACAACTTACCTACCTCAGATGATACGACGCCAAACTTGCCTGCTAAGAATATCACGATTGAATTTAGCATAACCAGCCAGGTTAGCTGGTCGCATACAGCTGCTATGTATTTCCTGCGTCTAAGGTTGTGGCCAAACGCAATCGCCAGTCCCGTCATAATCTGGAAATAGCCAAGTGCCAACGCCAGTTTGAAGAAAATCATTGGGTTCTCAAGCGGGTCGAACCACATCATTTTTTCTCTTAACGGCTTCAACGCGGGTGCAAACTGCTGTATAGCGTCGCCGAACCATCCGCCGGTCAGTGCGCCCGCCACAACGGTAACGGCTGAGCAAATCCCCAACATCCACATTAGTTTCTTGTCGCCCTGCATCTTCTTTATGAAGAAAATCGTCAAAGCTATGATAACAAGCCCGTAGCCGGCATCGGTCAGACACAGCGCAAAGAATAACGCAAAGAATGGTGCCAGAAAAGTTGTTGGGTCAACCTCAAAATGCTGCGGCATACCATAAAGGCGGGTAATAACTTCAAACGGCCGAACAAAATTTCTGTTCTCTATTTCGACCGGAATCTCTTCGTCTTCGGCAGGCTGAATTTTAGTCAGGCTGCATGCACCAAACCGTGAGATAGTCTCCTGTAGGCGGGCGTAGTCCTTTTCTTTCACCCAGCCTTCGAGGATAACGGTCTGGCCTGTTGCCGGTGCATCGGTCCTGGTTTTTTCCCTGCTTAACAGATTCGTATAATGGTCGTGCAGGATTTCGATGTTCAGCAGATTTTCAGCGAGCGAAGCAGCCTGGTCTCGCTGGGCGCTTAACTGGCTTTGTATCTGGTTTATCTTTTCCGTGTTCTGTTTTATCAGCTCCGCAGTGGTTCCGGTCATTCCCTCAAAATTTACCTGCTCGAAGTCCGCTTGGCGAAGCAGCTTTTGAACGTCGGCCAGATTCTCGTTGAGAGAAACAATGATACAGGTGGTTCTGCTTCCGCTGGTATCCACCAACTGGATTGCCACTCCTAATTCAGCGATGCCCTGGTTGAGCCGCTCGAGGTTTTGCGTGGGTATCATTGCCGCCAGTGAAACTGTTCTGTCGAGTGGGCCTATCTGGTCAACGGGACTTTCGAGTTTTTGCCAAGGTTCGAGGTAATGTAGCGTCGCGGTGATATGTTCTCTTTCCTTCTCAAGCTTTTCTATGGTCGTTTCAATTTGCTCAGCCTGCTGCACTATCCTGAATATTTGCTCATCCGAAACAACTCTGTTGTAGGTATCCTCTTCGATAACAGCACGTGGAGCCAAAACCGCCGCGAGGCCTTTTGCGGGCGATTCGAAAGTTTTGAGGAAATTTATGCTTTTTTCCAGACGCACGAGAAGCTGTTCGATGTCTTTGGGTCGTTCCGCTTCCGTGATAAGCTCCGGGGAATCCTGAGTAACCGTAGCCTGCTCAGCATTCAGGATATGGCAAATACCCTCTTGTTGAAGCGCTTCCAATAAGTCGGGGGCTTCGGAACGATGACAAACGATAACGACTTTTGCCATTTGTGCAACGGCCATACTCAACCTTTCAGGTAATTCATCACCTTTGCTGCTGCTTTGTTGATTTTGGCGTTTGCTTTATCATAAAGCCGCCTGCGCTTCTTTTCCGCCTGTGCTTTTAGATTTTCAGCTTCCGCGAGGGCTTGCGTTCGGGCAGCAGAGACGGCCTCTTCGATTGCCTTTTTTCTCTGCTGCTCAGCCTGCTTCAGTGCCTTAAGCCGATTTTCCCGCCCCTGCTCGGTCTGTGCCGCTGCCTCAGCCTTGGCCTGTTCGATAATCTGCTGAGCCTGTGCCTCAGCCTGCTTGATTTTCTTTATCAGCTCCATTTAGGTTCCTGCGATTCAAAATGCCATTTCAACGATAAATTATCTACGATACAATATTGTTGGCCATAGTTCAACAAACAGCGTCAAATTTAGTGGAAAATTCTGTGTGCCTGTTTTTGCTGACCCCCTGAAATAAAGTTATTTATATTGAGTATTAAGTTTTCAGTGGGAATAGAGCTAAAACTCTTTTTCCGGTTCTGCTATGAACCCCTCTTCCATCAGCAGTCGGGTTTGCTCTCTTGCCTTCTTTATGATTGCTTCAGCCGTTTTGTATAGTTCTTCCCGTGTCATTACTTTCCGAGCTATTCCCTGCTCAACCGCCATAGCTCCGACCGCAGCCGCCTCTCGTGGAAACACTTCCCATTCATCCATAGAGGGAATTATGTAGTCTTCACTTAGTCCCTTATCTTCAGCGGTTCCTGCCAATTCTTTTGCTGCCTGGATGCACATTTCGTCGGTTATTGTCTTGGCTCTTACGTCAAGAGTTCCTCTGAAGATGCCGGGAAAACCCAAGGAGTTATTTACCTGGTTCGGGAAATCACTGCGCCCGGTTGCAACTATCCTGGCGCCGGCTTGTTTTGCCTCCCATGGCCATATTTCGGGCACCGGATTGGCACATGCGAAGACAATGGAATCCTTTGCCATTTTTGATATCCATTCCTTTTGAACGGTTTTAGGCCCGGGTTTTGAAAGTGCAATCAGCACATCTGCTCTCTGCAGTGCCTCGGCGATTGGGCCTTCGAAGCCGGACTCATTGGTAATCTGACAGATGTTTGCTTTCTCTTTTAGAGATGGATTGTCCATTATGTCAGTTCGGCTCTTACAAAGAGGGCCTTTGCTGTCATACATAATGCATCTTCTTGCATCAGCGCCGACCTGAAAAATAAGGTCCGAAATTCTTATATTTGATGCGCCCGCCCCCATAAAAACGATTTTTACATCTTTAATGTTCTTACCAACTACTTTCAAAGCATTAATAAGAGCGGCAAGGGTGACCGTTGCGGTTCCCTGTTGGTCGTCGTGCCATACCGGTATCGGGCTTTCCCTCCTTAATCTGTCGAGTATGTAAAAACACTTAGGCTGAGCAATATCTTCAAGATTAATCCCTCCAAAAGAAGGATGTAATAACAGGACAGTCTCTATAAGCTTATCAGCGTCTTTCGTATCAAGGCATATCGGAAATGCATCAACGCCACCGAGATACTTGTAGATTAGAGCTTTTCCTTCCATAACAGGAAGAGCTGCCTCTGGTCCTATATCTCCGAGCCCGAGTACTCGGGTGCCGTCGCTAACAACGGCAACGGTGTTCCATTTACTGGTTAGCTCGTAAACCATTTCAGGATTTCCAACAATGTCTCTGCACGGAGATGCGACACCTGGAGTGTACCATATGTCAAAATCATGCAAGTCTTTCACGCGGCACTTAGGTGTTACTGCTACTTTGCCCTTGTAATACGAATGAAGCTCTGAAGCTATTTCCAGCGGTTTGCTTGCTTTTGCTAAAAGGTCTTTTTCGTCGTATTTCATAACCTAAACTCTCCCCAGTTGTGGGTCCATAACTGGGAAATACAGCGTAAATATTCTCTTTTCTCTGTATTACTTGTCTTGACAAAGGCCGCCGTTTATCCTCGCACCTTTGGATAACTCGACTATTATACGCAGATACCGGCTCCCTGCCAGTAAAAAGTCATGCGGAATCTGTCTATTTGACTTATAATAATGCTGATATGACCATCACAGTTATTTACGACAACAACCCGTACAAGGAAGGTATAGAGACCGCCTGGGGATTTTCCTGTGTAATAACCGGCCTTGAGAAAACTATTCTCTTCGATACCGGCGGGGATGGTTCAATATTACTCGACAATATGGAAAAGTTAGCAGTAGAGCCGAACAGTATAGATATAGTTGTTCTCTCTCATATCCACGGCGACCATACCGGTGGTCTTGATAGCTTTCTTGAAAAAAACTCAGATGTCACTATCTATTTGCCAAAGTCATTTCCAGCAAAGTTCAAAGGCAAAGCGCAAGAATATGGAGCAAAAGTAGTTGAGGTGGAACAGTCCCTGAAGATTTGTGAAAATGTATATTCAACCGGCGAGCTTGGGAGGTTGATAAAAGAGCAGTCTTTAATTATCCAGACAGAGGCCGGCCTGATAGCAATAACCGGCTGTGCGCATCCCGGGATTGTGAAAATCGTTCGGACGGTAAAAACGCTGCACGAAGATGATGTTGCTCTTGTGATGGGTGGTTTTCATCTGGAATGGGCAACAAAAGGCAAAATAGAAAAAATCATTTCAGCTTTTAAGCAAATGGGTGTGCGATATGCCGGCCCTTGTCATTGTACAGGTGATAAGGCCAGAAGCCTGTTCGAAAAGCATTTCGGCAAAAACTACATAAATATCGGAGCAGGGAAAGTAGTAACCGCAGCCGATTTGTAATGAAGCCGGTTATATCAAAACAATGTCAGGTTGCGTAGGTGTGCAGACCGGAGAAGAGCTTAGAGAGGTTTACCCAGAGGACAGTTACAATAATGACCGCCATACCTGCAATAGCCCAAATGCTGTTGATGCGGGGTCGGGTTTTGCTGAACATACAGCGGAAATGGAAATATCCAACGTAAACCAGCCAGGACGCCAACGACCAGAGTTCCTTCGGGTCCCAACCCCAGTAATCACTCCAGGCAAGTTTGCCCCAGACGCTTCCAAAGATTAGGCCGAGCGTCAATAACGGAAAGCCGGCACAAATCATGCGGTAGGTTCCCTGTTCATAAGGCAGAAGGTTTTCCTTTGCCTGCACCTGTGGTGCCTGCACAGCTGACGCAGGCACAGGTGAGTTTCGAGTAAAACCGGTAAGTTGAAAAACGGCCTGGCAGGTGGCCTTTGCCATAAAAATGTATGAGAGCATATAGACGGCGACATGGGGTGCAAAGAGCCAACTTTGCAGGGCTGGCGGCAGTTGTTGCGGCTCAGCGCTAAAGACAAAGCCGGCCGGAAAAAGAACTATAGCCCCTATGAGCATATCGGCTGAGAACCCACCTATACGCAAGATGCGGTGGCAAAACAGTGAAACCGGATAAATCATCATTCCTAAACTCAGAAACACCTCAAAAAGGTTCTGAAAAGGTATATGGCGAACGTAATACCAGCGATAGCCGAAAGCCAGAACTGAGACTGCAAAGCCGAATATATATAAGATGTGTCCGGCTTTCAGGCGGCGCAGCAGTGTGGTCAGAAGCGCAAGCAGATACGCAGCGATAGCAATATAAATCAGCACACCCTGAATTGTGTATTTAATTCCCATTTATTCGCGTCCCTACCTTCTTTTTGTAAGAATATGCCTCACCCAGAAATGCCAGAAGACGCCGACCCCTAAGGTCAGATACCCGGCATAGACAAGGTTAAGACCTGTATCAGAAACGACGGAAAGAACAGTGTATCTGTGTGCCTGGATGCCATAAGAGCTCTGGTAAAAATGATAGCCGCTAAAGTGTAAAGGGTGATTTACTTCGATGGCTTTTTCTGCAACAACTTTTCCATCTTTAATAACCTGGATGTCACTTATATAATCGCGGATGGGTTTGTGATATCTTAGCAGAAATTTATCTCCGGGGTGGATGTGGTCTGGAAAACGCTCAAAGACGTATCTGGTAATTACGGCCCCGGCGGAGTTCTTAATCCAGAGCTGGAGGGCTGGATTGTAACCAGGCTGCGGGTCGTCGATAACAGTTTTACTGTCGCCGTCGATTGATATCTTGAAATTCTCGAATACCCTTACAATCGTTACGGTGCCAAAATCAGGGCCTATGGACCATACGCTGCCGATTTCAACGGGGATTTTACTCCGGCCCTGAGAGGTTAGGATTTCGAGGTATTCAGGCTTGTAATATTCTATTCGGAAGTCATTAAGTTTTATATGGAAGGGCAATTCTTTGGTCTGGTCGCTGTCTTCCAGCGTGATGCGGTTTTCGGTGTGTCCCTCAAGGATTGTCATTTGACCTGCTTGGATTTTGTCAGTTCCAAAAAGCTGGTTTTTGATTTTAAGTCCGGTGCCGGAGCCCCAGAGAGCACCTGCGAGAATAAGGATACAGCCGGCGTGTATTAGCAATAGGCCGGGCAGGCGAATCAGTCGGCGAAATGTCACAAAAGCCGCTATTAAAAGAGCTATGAAAGCTAACCAGTAAGCAGATAACGCCGGCGAGTTAAAAAAGTCTTTTGCCTGGTATGAACCGAGAAACGCACCGTAGATGGACAGAAGAATCAACAATATGGTTAGAACCAGCGCAACCCACATCACGGCACGTCTGAACTTTTCTTCAGAGGTTTCCTTTATACCCATCGTTAGAGCCATCCAGCGGTTAATGGCTGAATTCGGCAATTGTTACTTGACAAGTTATCCCAAATTGTGCATAATAGAGTATACGAACTTTATAGTCCAAATGCAGGGCCCCGCTTTGCCTGTCTCGGCTTGGCCGAGCCAAGACGGGCGGGAACCCAGGGAGGATAATCAATGCGTTTGGTTGTAAAACAAAATGACCACACTGTCAACGAATTTCGGTTCACCAAAGGGCCAATTTATATAGGCAGACACGAAAACAGCCAGGTTTTTTTGCCCGACAGAGCGGTCTCAAGACAGCATGCGGTAATCTTTAACACCCAGGACAGGAAGTGGATGGTCGAGGACCTGGACTCGGCGAACAAGACATATCTAAATGACCAGGCGATTCATAAGGTTGAGATTAAGACCGGAGATTGTCTTCGTATAACCGACTATACTATCGAAATCAATCTCGAAGATGGCACCGAGACTGAGAAACCAGTTCATTTGGAAGATACGCTTGCAGTGCCCTCTGGCGACCAACAAATTATAGAAAGAAGATTAGATACCGCGGACGCCCCCTCTATAAGATTACCGGCTCACAGGGCGATGGATTTGTTGCAGGCCAACGAGGCAATCAGCCAAGCTGGTAACCTGGATGAACTGCTGCTGGCCCTGTTGGATACCACATCAAAGCAGCTTGGTACATATCACAATTGGTGTGCATTGAGAAGTGAGCCCACAGGCCCGATGACATGCCATGCGGGGAGAAGCCGAGAGGGTAAGACACTGGAGCTGAGCGACATAAAACTCAATGAGAAAATTAACGAGGTGATTGAGAAAAAACACTTCTTACTTTTTATCTTTTCGCGAGACATGACCAAGGAAAAAAAGGGGCAGATACGCTCCGTAGTGATAGCACCTATTGTAGGTCCGGCTGGCTGCTTCGGTGTGTTATATGCTAATAACACTTTTCGCGACGACCACTACAGTCTCAGCGATCTGGACTATCTTATGCTGCTCGGAATGCAGACAGCCACTGCAGTTCAAAAGCTCTGAATTTGTGAATCAAGTCGCCGAACAACAGACAACGAGCCGGAAGTTTGCCCCATTAGAAAAATTATTTCTAACGGGGGTTTATTGCCTTTTATATTTTCCGATTAGCTGTCCCTGGCCGAGAATGTGTCCTTCCATAGCCTTGAGCAACTGGCGTTTTCTGGCACCAGCAGCCAAGTCGAGCTTCGTATCGAGTGCGTAAATCTTAAAGAAGTATCTGTGTGTGCCGCTTGGAGGGCATGGGCCGCCATAGCCGATTCTGCCGAAGTCACTAAGCCCTTGTTTGGCGCCGTTTGGCAAAGTCTCATCAGGGGGAATGTTTTCCTCAAGCTCTCTGGTTTCAGCCGGCAGGCCGAATACGACCCAGTGCACCCAGGTTCCCATCGGTGCGTCGGGGTCGTCAGATATCAAAGCGATACTCTTGGTGCCTTCAGGAACCAAGTCCCACTGCAACGGCGGGGAAATGTCAGAACCGTCACAGGTGTACTTTGCCGGAATTAAACCGCCATCTTCAAAGGCTGAACTTGTAATTTTAATTTCCATTTTTTTATCTCCTGCTGTCTTGGAATTGGTTTGTTCACTGTCTTTGTAATGGCAAAACAGTAATATCGGCATTATTATTAAAACAACAACGTTCTTTAGCATAGCATTAATCATATAAGAGCCTTCAAGTACTTGATTATATCGCCGAAGTAGTCCACGGTCAAAAACAGTATGGATAAAGTCGCAATAACCCACATTGCCGGCTTAACTTCTCTGCCTTTACCCGATACTATTTTTATAAGGGTAAACGAAATAAACCCAAAAGCCAAGCCCGTGCTGATACTGTAACTTAGAGCAATCATCACCATTATGATAAATGCGGGAAATGCCTCTTCTAAATTCATAAAATTTATTTGTTTAACTTCTTTCATCATAAACAGACCCACCATAATAAGCGCCGGTGCTGCTGCATATTCCGGCACTATCTCCACGATGGGCACAAAAAATAGTGCCAGCAGAAATAGCAGCCCAGTAACTATAGAAGTCAAACCCGTCCGTCCACCCTGCTCAATACCTGCTGCTGATTCAATATAAGCAGTGGTGGTTGATGTCCCTAATACAGCGCCTATCATCGTTGCTATAGCATCAATACCCAACAATCTATCCAGCCCCCTGATTTTTCCTTTCTCGTCAACCATATTCGCCTGGTGACAGCACGCTACCAATGTCCCCACACTGTCAAACATATCCATAAACATCAAGGTGAAGATGCTTCCAAAAAAGCTCCATTTCAAAGCACTAAGAATCCTCATTTGGAAGGAAATAGCTTTTATATTCAGATGCAATGAGATAAACTTTTGAGGCAGTGCAGTTTCACCATCAAATATAACCGCTAAGGCAGTGGAAACCAGAATCCCAACAACAAGACCACCGGTTATCTTTTTCATTTCAAAAAAAATCATTACCAATAAACCAATAAGACCAATAATAACCGTTGGCGTCAACGGGCCCGCTTTCACGAGGGTGTGCTCATCAGCTATAACCACTCCTAATTTAACCAGGCCTATAAAAGTGATAAATAGCCCTATACCAACAGCAATAGCAGAAATTAGAGAAGCCGGTATCGCCTCCACAATCCTTTTTCTAAGCCCTAACAAAGTCAATATCAAAAACAACAATCCGGAGAGAAATACCACGCCCAGAGCAGTCTGCCAATCCATCTTCCCAGAAACAACCAGATACGCAAAAAAGGCGTTAAGTCCCATTCCCGGCGCCATTGCTATCGGTGCTTTCGCAAATACGCCCACGATAAGTGTGGCAATAGCACTGACTATGCAGGTAACAGCTATCAGCGCCTCTTTGTCCATACCCGTCGAACTTAGTATCATCGGATTGGCGAAAATGATATATGCCATCGTAAGAAATGTCGTCAGCCCCGCTACAACCTCAACTTTTACACTGGTCTGCTTTTGTTTGAGGTGAAAAAGAGAATTGCCCATATCATTACCTCCCTGAACATAATCTTCCTTCAGTCTGCTATTTAATGCGAGCGAGAGGAGTCGAACCTCCACGTCCGTAATGGACACAAGGACCTA
>CAZTWR010000008.1:0-22493 GCA_964618055.1 uncultured Pirellulales bacterium
AGAATTTTTTGTGGGATATCTTTATTCGGTCGTTTGATTGCAGAAACGACTTGTACGAGGATACTTCCGTGTTGGATGGTGATGAAAAGGCCAGATTGCTTCAGTCGCATTTTAAAGATATTGAAATCTGGAAAAAAATATACGACAAACGCCTTTCCCTTATAAAGGAATATGTACATCTAATAAATAATAATGGTCAGGTTCTAAATGCCGAAGAAGTTGTTTTCCATCCCAAAGCCGGCTGGGTTATTTCCAATGGCGACGTCAGGGCCTTTTTAGGCAAAGTATCGTATAACCTGAATGTGAGGGTCAATATCGGCAATTGTACTTATTTCTCAGGCCCGGGGTCTGTACGAGGCGACGGCCTGCTTCAAATCGGCAGCTATAGCTGCGTCGCAGAAGGCTGTTACATTTTTGTCGCCAGTGACCATCATCCTATCAACTGTACTTCGCTGTACGGCTTCTTCCATAAAAACAATTTCAGGATGCGCTATCTGAGATTTGACATACCAAAAAATTACACCGATTATGGCAAAGGGCAGAATCGTGTGACCATCGGCAGTGATGTATGGCTTGCAAGAAATGTCAGGATTTTTAACAATGTCAATATTGCGGACGGATGCATTATCGCGGAGAGAAGTCTTGTGAAGAAAAACTGCGAACCCTACGGCATTTACGGAGGTGTTCCTGCAAGATTAATCAGATACAGATTTTCAAAAGACATCATAGAGCAATTGCTGGAAATTCGCTGGTGGAACTGGTCGCTGGCTAAAATAAAGCGAAATGCAGACTTTTTTGCTACAGACCTTACAAAGTTCGACGGTCGTCTGTCCAGTATCATCGTAGATTAGGAGCGTCGCGCCGTTGGGAAACAGATTTGCGTTAAAATTCAAGACCTTTATTCGAAGGGCTCCACGTCTACTCAAAAGTTTAAAGTTGGACGAATGTGGAGCCACGTTTATTCGTCATAATAAGAAGATATGGCGCAATTTTACCCAAAATAAAGGGGACGGGGAAATAATAGTTGAATCATACGATGTCGCCGCGAGTATTATTGCCTTCAGCTACTTTGCAAATGTGCTGGCAAAGAAACATAATGCAAAAATAAAGGTCTATGCAAAAAAACTGGCCGGCTTGGAAGCAAGGATATATAAATGGAATAACAACAAAAAGTATAAATCTTTTAATGTCGTCCCTTTTTATTACGATTTGTCTAAATCCCACTTATTAGAGGTTGAAAAACTATTTAGTAAAATTTACCCAAGGTTAAAAACCAAAAAGGATGTGGAGGATTTAAAAATAGAGGGAGTATGGATTGGAGATTTGCTTTATGATTCTCATTTAATGAGGTATAGGGTCCCTACTGTGGAGATACAAGATAAGCGTTTCCACAGTTCTTTACGAAAAGCGTTAGGTTATTATGTTTATTGGAGGGATTATTTTGACTCTCATAATGTGAAATCTGTTATCGTCAGTCATTGTGTATATGCCAGAAACGCTATTATTTTACGTGTTGCTGTTCACAGAGGGATTCCGGCCTATCAAGTAAATGCATTCTCGTTATATCGCCTAACCTCGAAATGCCTTTGGGCTTATAATGACTTCTTTTCTTATCCTGAGTGGTTTAAAAGTTTGAGTCCACAAGAACAGCAAATAGGGTTAAAACTTGCCAAGGAAAGGATTAAGCGAAGATTTGCTGGTGAAGTCGGCGTTGATATGAGCTACTCTACCAAATCTGCTTTTGTTCGAAATAATAATGAAAGAGTAATACGGGAAAGTCCTCGAATAAAAGTTTTGATTGCAGCACACTGTTTTTTTGATGCCCCGCATCCTTTTGGGGTAAATCTTTTCCCCGATTTATACGAGTGGTTGACTTTTCTGGGAAAGATTGCTGAGAGAACTGATTATGACTGGTACGTTAAAACCCATCCTGATTTTCTTCCCGGAAATATCGAAGCTCTCAAGAGTGTTATCTGTAATTATCCTAAAATAACTTTGATTCCCAAAGAAACCTCTCACTTACAAATTGTTGAAGAAGGTATTGATTTTGTTCTTACTGTTTATGGAACGGTTGGATTTGAATATGCAGCATTGGGGGTAACTGTTATTAACGCTTCAATATGTAATCCACATATTGCGTATAACTTTAACGTTCACCCAAAGACTATTGAGGAATACGAAAGTATTTTACTGAGTCTGAAAGATCAAAAGCTAGATATAGATGTTAACAAAGTGTACGAATATTATTACATGAATTACCTCTATGATAAAGGAGCGAATTGGCTGGTAGATGATTTTATTGACCGAATTGGTGGATATAATAAACAGCGTGACCCCATAAGTTACAAGTTATTTCTTGACGAATTTACTGTACAAAGGCATAAAAAGACGCTGAAATCCCTGATGAATTTTATTGAATCAGAAGATTTTTGCTTTAGAAAAAAGCATTACAGTTGTTAAAATTAGCGAAGGTTACTGGATAAAATAATCACGTTTATTGTTCAGTCTCACAGGTAGATTATATATGGCTATCGGGCAGAGGACATTTGTTTTTTCAGTCCAATTTCTCAGAAAGATAGCATCTGTGCTTGACAAGCGGCTGGCCGAATCGGCGTCAGCTGAACTGGCGGGAGAAATGATTCCGATTATCACTAAAGCGACAAAATTCGGTACAATTAAATTCTTCTGCCCGGGAAAGGAGCCCCTTGGTCGTGCACGAAGCTTATTGTCAAAAGAACCTGAAACCATAGAGTGGATAAACACTTTCACAGATAATGACATATTTTGGGATATTGGTGCAAATGTAGGGTTGTATTCCTTGTATGCTGGATTGAATCCTTCCTTGACAATCCTATCTTTTGAGCCTTCGCCAGCCAATTATTATCTGTTGAGCCGGAATATAGAAATCAACAAAATGGATAATAGAATACTCGCTTATTGCTTGGCTTTTAATGATGTGTCAGGGCTTAATACGTTTTATATGCGAAACACAGAGCTTGGGGGAGCGTTAAACAGCTTTGCTGAACCTGTCGATTGCGAGGGAAACCCCTTTACAGCTTCTTTGAAACAGGCCATGATTGGTTTCTCCATAGACGATTTTATTAAACAATTTAATCCTCCTTTTCCAAATCATATCAAAATTGATGTTGACGGCATTGAAAATAAAATAATAAATGGCGCAAAAAACACTCTTCCAGATGAAAGGCTGAAGTCACTTCTCGTGGAATTAGATAGTGGCAGAAACCAATATACTGACAGTGTCATTCAGGTTATAGAAAGTGCGGGACTAAAGTTTCATGCCAAGAAGCATAGTTCTCGGTTTGATACGGGTCCATATGCTTCGATATATAACTATATTTTTGTTCGTTAGTGGGTTGTCTGATACAACAATACCAAATGATTTGTTAAACCTGTAGTGGGTGTTGAGTGTATGGCGAAACGAGAGCATTCAAATTTTACTGTTGCTATTATCTTCGCAAGGGAGGACCTGGGCGGATTCAATAGGTGCAGTTTCCCTATTTTGGGCAGGTCGGTTGTTTCGTATCCAATAATGGCAGCATTGGTTTCAAATAAGATTGACAAAGTTTATTTGTCCACTCAATCGGAACGTATTTTACAAACGGTAAAAGCGTTTGATGATATTTGTCTTATATATAGAGAAAAGGAGTGTGATACACTTGTAGAGGAGTTTCAGCGTTCTGCACTAAAAGTTATCGATGAACTTGGTGAGGAACCAGCCCAAATAGTGCTTCTTTTAGGCAATTCCCCCTGCATTTTAAGTAAAACAATTAATAATGCCCTGGAAATTATTGAAGCAAAATCGGAGTTTGACTCGGTTGTTACTGTTGTGAAAAGACATGAATTTAGTCCTGTCAATGCTTTTCGTATTACAGATGGAGGACTTTTAAAGCCTTTTCCTTTTGGTGAGGCTGAGTCGTCTTATGAGTATTTTGTAGATGGCCGGTTAATGGTGGTCAGAACTCACTGTTTGTTAAATATGCAGGGGCCTTACGATAACTTTTCCGCGATATACGGCAATAACGTATTTCCTGTTTTTCAGGAGGAGGGCATCGCTGATATTGACTATACATGGCAGGTTCCAATAGTGGAACGCTGGCTTAGAAAAAACGGGTTTTCGGATAAGCTGACACCTTATAGGGAAAAAACTCAGAAAACCTCAGATTTTTTGCAAAGTCCGGTTAGGCGTTCATCTGCTAAATCCCAAAAGAAATATAATGTGTTTATTTCAACCGTTCCTTTCGGAGAAATAGATTCCTATCCTGTAGATATATTGGAAAAAGAACCAAATTGTGAATTTGTTATTAATCCGTTAGGCCGCAAACTTACCGAAGATGAAATGGCTGAAATATTAAAGGACTACGATATTCTGATTGCCGGCACAGAACCTTTAACAGCAAAAGTTATGAATAACTCTCCGTCGCTTAAACTTATCTGTAGGGTTGGAATCGGACTGGACAGCGTTGATCTACTTCACGCCAGAGAGTTGGGAATTAAGGTGTCTTACACCCCCGATGCTCCTGCGCCCGCCGTGGCGGAATTAACAATCGGACTTATTCTAAGCACCTGCAGAAGCATACCTTTGGTAGATAGAAAACTGCGGGACGGAGTATGGCAGCGCATCATGGGCCAGAGGCTGTCAAATCAGGTCGTAGGAATAATCGGAACAGGACGTGTAGGATCAAAAGTGCTTAAACATTTACAGGGATTTTCACCCAAGCAGATACTTGTTAATGATATTCAGCCGGACCACAATCTATATGACTTATACCACGCTGAACTTGTGTCAAAGGATATCATTTATAGAAAATCTGATATTATAACTTTACATGTGCCGTTAACTCCGCAAACCTCTCCTTTAATAGCCGCAAGAGAATTGGAGCAAATGAAACCAAGCGTATTTCTGATTAATACGGCTCGCGGCGGCGTGGTAGGTGAAAAAGACTTGTTTGATGCATTAAAAAATCGAAAAATAGGCGCTGCTGCTATTGATGTTTTTGATACCGAACCCTACGGGGGAGAATTATTAACGTTAGATAACTGTTACTTGACCTGTCATATGGGATCCTGTACGGTTGACTGCCGGTTTGAAATGGAAAAATTGGCAACAGAAGAAGTTATAAGATTCATAAGGGGGGAAAGACTTCGTTTGCAGGTTCCTGAATATGAATATGAGTTGAAGCAAATCTCAAAGCAAAAATTGTGCGTTTAAGTCCTCATGAGTCAGAAAAAAAGATTGAATACATAAAGCAAGTATTGTTGGCTGGAAAAGATTGTGATTGCAGCTTTATTATTAGGACGTAAAGGAAGTGTCGGATTTCCGGGGAAAAATTTATTTCCTGTTTTAGGTCATCCTTTAGCATGGTATCCGATGAATGCAGCCATAAGAGCCAAATACGTGGATAGAATCTACCTCTCAACAGATGATGAGCAATTAATGTATCTTGCTAAAGAAAATGGTGTAGAGATTATTGAACGACCAGCATACCTTTGTACTAAAGAAGCGCTGGGAGAGGATGCTTATGTTCATGGATATGAAGAAGTATGTAAGAGATTAGAGGAAAAACCGGAATTGATGGTTTTGCTTTTCTGTAACGCTGCAACACTTTTACCAGAAATGATTGATGAGGGCGTTAAGATTCTCAGAGAAAATCCTGGATATGATTCAGCTATCACCGTATCCCGATATAATATGTGGAGCCCATTACGAGCCAGGAAGATCGGTGATGACGGCTTGTTACATCCCTTTGTCCCTTTTGAAGTGTTCGAATCAGAAGAGCTTAACTGTGACAGGGACTGTCAGGGAGATGCCTGGTTCGCAGATGTTGCTGTAAGCGTGGTCAGGCCGGATAACCTTGAACATATTGAGGAAGGTCTGCCTCCTCAAAGATGGATGGGCAAAAAAATATACCCGCTGAAACAGGAAGTCGGCTGCGATGTCGATTACGAATGGCAGATTCCTATGGTTGAATGGTGGCTTAAGAAAAATTTTTTTAGGAGTTGAGGTGAAGAGGTATATAGTAACTGGAGGAGCAGGATTTATAGGGGCTCACCTTACAAACAGGCTGATTCGGGAAGGGTACGCCGTCACCATAATCGACAATTTATCTACCGGTAGTATTGAAAACTTGAATACCGAGTCCGAATTTATTAAAGGTGACATTTCAGAACCGAAAGACATAGAAAAATTGCCTTTCGATGGGGTTGAAGGGGTTTTTCATCTCGCTGCTCAATCTTCCGGAGAGGTATCTTTTGAGGATCCATATGCTGACTTGAAAGTAAATGTTGGTGGCACAGTGTTGCTGCTGGATTGGTGCAGGAAGCATGATATCAGACGTTTTATTTTTATCAGCAGTATGGGGGTGTACAGCCAAGGCAGCGAGATTCCGTTACCAGAAAATGCACCCAGCAATCCAAAATCTTTTTATGGCATAGGAAAGCTTGCTGCAGAACACTATGTAAGGGCCTATGGGGTTCTAGGACTTAATACTACTATCATAAGGCCTTTTAATGTGTACGGGCCCATGCAAAATCTGAATAATATGAAACAGGGTATGGCAAGTATTTATATGTCATTTCTATTAAAGGACGAACCTATATTAGTAAAAGGTAGTATAGATAGATTCCGTGATCAAACATATGTGGTTGATGTGGTGGAGGCAATTATGCGCTGCATGCGTAATCCAGCCTCGGTTAATCAGACTTATAATATAGCCACAGGACGGAAAACTACGGTCAGAGAGCTAATAAATACAATGTTGAATATCAGCGGTAAATCAATAGATGATTATCCTGTTCAAGTTACAAACGGCACACCTGGGGATATTTTCGGCATCTATGCTGATGTGTCAAAGGCAGAAAGGGAACTTGGATGGTCTAGTTGTTACGGTCTGGAACAGGGTTTGAAAGAAATGTTTAAATACTACACGGAGAAAAATGAGTGATTGAAGAAGAAGGAAATTATAATGTAAAGATATTGTTCGGCAGCTCCTTTGATAAAATAAAGGATGAAAGAATAAAAGAATATCGCTCGAAATGGCATCAGAATCCCATGAAGCATATTGTAGAGAGGGTTCCTGTTCATCTTGATATAGAATCGACAAGTATATGTAATCTTAGATGTCCCTTCTGTGCAACTACTCATGAAAAGTACTCGCATGGTTATATTTCGACAGAGTTGTTTAGTAGAGTAATAGATGAAGCCTGCTCAAAGGGGGTTTATTCGATAAAACTCAACTTCAGAGGGGAGCCTTTACTTCACCCTAAAATTGCAGAGTTGGTTTCATACGCCAAAAAACAGGGAATAGCCGATGTTTTCTTCAATACAAATGCGACCTTGTTGACCATGGATATTGCGAGAAGACTTATAGATACTGGTCTGGACAGACTAATAGTTTCTTTTGAGGGATACTCTAAGGATGTGTATGAGAAAAATCGTGTGGGAGCAAGATTTGAAAATGTTGTATCCAACATCAGAAACTTTATTACGCTTAGAAGAAAGCTTGGCTCTGACTGGCCGGTATTGCGTCTTCAGACGGTAAATATTTATGGACAAGAATTGTGTTTAGAAAAATACAAGGAATTCTGGCAGGACTATGCAGATGAAATAACATGTATAGATTTACGCGATGAAACTGCAGACCATACAAAATTATCAGAACTGACGTGGGAATGCCCATATCTTTACACACGCCTTTGTATAACCTGGGATGGAAATGTGTATACATGCCCATTCATGAACCATACCATTGATAAGTACAAATGGAGAGGTTTTGGGAATATTAAGGACAGCTCAATTGAAGAGATTTGGAACAGCGACTATATAACAAAACTTAGAGAAAAGCACTTGGAAGGGCTTTCTCATACGGTTGAACCATGTAAGTACTGTTCCTATCGAGCCACTCAGGTTTTGAAAAGCTTCAAGTAGTATCAGATGGGGAGGTTTAACAAAGTGGTAAGGTTTAAAAAACATATTGAAAAAATACATAGAACTCCTGCAATTGAGAGAACACGTCTGGATTGCTGTCGCATGGACAAGAATGAGTTTTTACCATGTTGGCCTGGTGACTGGTTCAGGGAATTTATTGGCCATATAAAACCCGAGCACTTCTCTGTCCATCCGGAGATTGGTCCTTTGTACGACAAGTTAGAAAGCGTTTTAGGAATTACCAAAGATAACATAGTAGTAACAGCCGGTTCGGATGCTGCGATAAGGTCTGTCTTTGAAATCTCTGTTGAACCTGATGATGAGGTTGTTATACCAAGCCCCACTTTTGCAATGTATTATATATACGCTCAGATTTATAGAGCAAAGGTTATTGAAGTTAATTATGACGAAAAGCTACAACTTGATGTTAGCCAAATCATAAACTCTTTAAATCAAAAGGTGAAATTAGTGGTAATAGCTAATCCAAATAGCCCGACAGGTACTATTATTGAGCAGAAAGACCTGCTGAAAATTATAAAAGTAGCGTCAAAATTTGGTGCAGTGGTGCTTGTAGATGAGGCATATTATCCTTTCTACGAAGATAGCATAGTAAGTTATCATAATCAGTTTGATAATCTTATAATAACAAGAACTTTCTCCAAAGCTGCTGGCCTGGCAGGTATGAGGGTCGGATTGTTGATAGCCAATAAAAAACTGGCCACACTCCTTTTTGCAGTGAAACCTATGTATGAAATAACTTATGTATCGGCTTTACTTGCAGAATATGTTTTAGACAACTACGATAGGGTTTTTGACTATGCAGAAAGAACTCGTGAGGGTAAAAACTATTTAGCAAAATACTTTTCAGAGAAAGGATATTATACCTATAGTGGCTTTGCTAATTTTTTACATATAGATTTTGGCGAAAGAAAAAAGGACATAGTGCGTTTTCTGCGGGACCGTAAAGTTCTGTTTAGAGAATATTTCGAACACCCCTCGCTCAGCTGGTCTTCAAGATTTACGGTTGGTCCCAAAGAGGCGGTAATGCCTTTCATAAAGATTTTTGATCAATTTAAATAAGAATGGTTCTGTGGAAAAACTTAAAGTTCTTTTTGTTTATGCCAATTGTTTGAAGGATTGGCTAAATGCTGTATTGCCGAACACTTTAGCAGTAAAGTATAGTTAATGAGGTAATTGTGATATGGAACTATGGTCTTCGAGAAACGTTATAGACTATTACCTAAAACATAGAAACAAGGTAGGTGAGTTGTACCTCTCTGAGAGATTCTTTATGGAAGAATCCCTCAAAGAATGCAAGTCCATTCTTGATGTTGGTTGTGCTGCTGGTTCATTCTCTGAAGCTGTAAAGATGTATAATAAAAACCTTGAATATACAGGAGTCGATATTTCTGCCAGTATGATTTGTGAGGCAAAAAGACGATTTCCAGACGACAGTTTTTTTATATGTGATGGCCAGACATTGGATTTCCCCGACAATTCTTTTGATATTGTTCTATGTTTCGGCGTGCTTCATGTGACCGAAAACTGGAAAAAACTGCTTGCAGAGCAGTGGCGTGTGTGCCGAAAGACTTTATTGTTTGATGTTAGAGTGGTTGAGGATAAAGGCATCTGTAATGCAGAGGAATCCTATCAACGTCTTGAATTCGATGGGAAATGGGATGGGGTTTCAAAGGTACCATATATCATATTAAGGCTGGAGGAGGTATTTAGTTTATTAATGAGTATGGAACCAAAGGTGCGTACACTTAAAACTTACGGCTATTGGCATCCCGTTGCGGAAACGGTTGTTTCCAAGTATAAAACTGTTTGCATGTCTGTTTTCTGCTTGGGGAAAGAAGGCGAGGGCGATTTAAATATTCAAAGCTGGAAACTTCCAATTGAACTTCCAACAAAACTGAGAAAATACTGTAATGTAAGACAGGAAGAAGGATAACGTCTTTTTAAATAAGGCACGATAGATTACTTTGGGGATGTAAAGGTTCACTAATTGGATAGGTTAAGTTAGTTAAGAATCATTTTTCAGGTTCTCGGAATATCAGTTTTGTTAAAAAAACACCAAAACATACAGTCAGTCATTTTTTTCACAGATATTAGCGAGCCAGAGGTTGTTTTTCTGAACGAGGTGTATGATTATCTTGACCCAAAAGGGATTACCTTGCGAGCGGTCGTCTTTAAGGACTACCACAAATGCATAAAAAAACTGAAGTGTGATTATATTTATCTGAAAACATTTAATCTTTTTAATCTGAATCTACCCCCCAGAAAAAAGGGAGATATAAATGGTTATAATGGCGATTTTCTCCAAAAACTAATCCTACTCGAAAAAGAAATTAACAAAAATTGCGAAATAGATGTAGCTGACTACAAATGTAGACTCAATAGTCTAATTAGATTCGTAGAAAACCTGGCAAAGGTCGCATCCGCTTATTTTGTGATGTATAGGCCATATACAGCTTATCAAGTTGTAAAAAATGTGTTAGTAAATAAAAATATAAATTTTATCCCTTTCGAAAAATGGGTTTTTGCAGGAACATACCAATTCAATGCCCGCGGTATTCTTCAACCCAATTTGGATGGTAACTTGGAAGTCGGTAATGAAAGTCGGTACAGACTGTTGCTGCAGGACCTATTGCTAAATTTCAAAGGAAGATATTATGTGCCTGAAAAACGGATTCCATTGCCGAATAAGTATGTTTTATTGCTTCTGGGAGACGGATGTGGCGGGGCTTTTTCCCTGAAAAACACGGAAGAATACTGGACCGTAGGAAAAGGCTGGGGAGACGAATTTGAAGTTCTAAGTAAGGTTCAACAGTGTATACAGGAGAAACTCCCGGGTAGTAAATTATTAGTAAGACAACATCCTTATACTAAATACAAATTTGACAAACAACATATAAATTCGCAAATTACCACGCTCGTCAACAACGTTGAATTAGATTCGTTGGTAAGCAATGCAGATATTGTCATAACGGTACCAGGCAGCATCTTGTATTATTCACTGGCAAAAGAAAAGAAGGTGATAATTCTTGGCAACAGCGAATTGTGTGGTACTGAGGCTGTAAAATGTGTAGATTCTGTAGATGAATTGCGTGCGTATATTTCTGAAGTATCTAACAACAAAACAGTTATGCATATCAGCAGAGAGAAAGTTATAGAAGCAGCACTGCCCTGTTTTAAAAATCAGATATGGGTGAATGACGAGCGATTTACCTATCGGGTCCTTGATAAGCATATCAATAATAGAGAACTAACAAAGGATAATGTTTTAGTCTGGCAAATGGAAAAAATAAGGATTCTTAAACACCAGGCTTTTATTTACATAAGGAGCAAGTTATTTGCTATATGCAACAGGATAAAAATACAACTAAAAAAGTTTGTTGGGAGCTAAAAATCGGACAAGCTTGAAGCGGATTAATCGTGTCATATCGGCTATTTGAAAAAATCAGAGGGAGGTTAGTATCTGACGGAACTGATGCAAAGATAAGAGAATATCTAAAATCAGGATGTAAACCCTATACCTCCGGATATAAAGAATACAAAAGAAAGATTCTCTGTGGTGTATTGGCTAATCAAGAGCTCCTTACACGCTTTCGTTGCAATGAAACCCTGCCGCCTGATTATGGGTTTCGCATTGATGAGCGAGTTGTTGAATATCCCTGGGTTCTTGCAAGGCTGGGGGTAGCAGAAGGGTTACTTCTTGATGCAGGTTCTGCATTGAATCAAGGGTATGTGCTTGACCATCCTGCCTTAAGAAACAGGAAAATTGTGATATATAATCTTTCGCCGGAAAAACTCCTCGGACGCAATAATGTCTCGTACATTGTTGGCGACCTAAGACACACTATTCTCAGGGACGAATCGTTTAATGAAATAGTTTGCATATCGACTTTGGAGCATGTTGGTATGAATAACACGCTGCTCTATTCGAAAGATGAGCGTTTCAATGAGTTTAGGCCGAATGACTACCTGGATGTCATAAGGGAATTCAAGCAGCTGCTCAAGCTCGGCGGAAGGCTCCTTATTACTGTTCCCTATGGTCGCTACGAAAATCACGGTTGGCTGCAGCAATTTGACTGCAAGATGGTTGATGCAGTAATTGATGCTTTTGGGCCTTCTTCCCGCAGCATTGCTTATTACAAGTACTTTCCAGATGGCTGGCAGGTCACAAAGGCCGAAGAGTGCGCTGACTGCTCGTATTTTGATATCCACAACAAATCAGATTATGAACCCGATTATGTTGCCGCAGCCCGAGCGGTTGCGTGTATTGAGGCGATAAAGTGAGCTGCCATCAGGCTCCGTTGTTGTGGAGCAAGCTTGATGGTTCTTTGCGAAATCCTCTATGAACGGTAAATTGGTAGTGTTTGTAGATGGGCTGGTTTATCAGCTTCAAAGTCGTGGAGGAATTTCGCGGGTGTTTAGCGAGATTCTGCCGCGGATGTGCGATATTGATGATTCCGTGAGCATAACTCTTTTTACACAGGGACAGTGCAGACAGCCATTACCGCAACATCGGTGTATTAAGCATTGTGCTATTCCACAGGTTGGGTGTTGTCTGCGTCCAAAGCGTTTTTGGAGGCCTGTGGTTCCAACAGCCCGAAGGTTGATGCGTCGGCTTTGGATTGGCCGGGGAGAGGGAAACATCTGGCATTCGACGTACTATTCTATACATGAGGGATGGAAAGGTCGTTCGGTTGTAACGGTGCATGACATGATACATGAGCGTTTCCCGGATTTATACAAAGGCCCAAACCATGACCAATTCAGAGCCGACAAGAGACGCTGTGTGCAACACGCTGACGCTGTTATTTGTGTATCCCAGACCACACGACAGGACCTGTATCGTTTCTACGCATTGAATTCAAGTTCTGTTTACGTTGTTCCCAATGCCTACAGTGACGTTTTCCAAAAAATCGAACAGTGTAATGACCTTGCACAAATATCTACTGATCAGCCATTCATACTTTATGTTGGCAGTCGGGCTTGCTACAAAAACTTTAATGTGTTGCTTCAGGCATATAGCCGATGGCCACAACGGAATAAAATCGCCCTGGTAGTGGTGGGAGGAAAACCATGGTCTGATGAGGAACGACGCTATCTTGCTCGGTTGAGAATCCAGGACAGGACAATATTGCATACGGATGCCGACGACAGAACACTCTGTTATTTATATAATCGGGCTGTTATGTTTGTCTGCCCTTCGCTGTACGAAGGCTTTGGCATACCTCAACTGGAAGCGATGGCCTGCGGTTGTCCTATTGTTGCATCACGTATTCCGTCTACAATGGAAGTGGCTGGAGAATGCCCGATTTACTTTGACCCAACCAGTGTCGATGGCTTGATCAGAGCCTTCGATGTTGCTTTATCTGAAGGACGAAATTCAGAGCGTACGCAGATGGGGCTTAAAACGGTAGTGTCTTATTCTTGGGATAAAACTGCCGCTCAAACCTTGCAGGTATATCGAGAAGTTTGTTCCAGATAATATTTAGTTAAGTAAAAAACGCAAGGTTGATAGCTAAGGTTTTAGCTTGTCCAATTTTAAAAGATTTACTATTTTTACCACCCCTAAAAAACCGAAAGGATGAAACGGCAAGGCTGTCTATATCCCAAAGGCGAAAACTGAAAGTCAGACCGATGGTGTGTTAAAGCTGAGGTTTCTAAACCAAATGAGGTATTTTGTTAAAAATTCTGTTTACAGAAGGAATAATTCGTTAGAATATATGGAATTGTTAGAGAAAGTAAGCTCTTTTTGTGACACACTTAGAAAATCAAGGAGGCTTTAATGGATATGTCAATGTCTGATATTGAACAGGTGCCGAAAGGAAAAACCAAAACCACGTTAGAACCTTTGCACAGGGAGTTGGTGCACGGACCAGCATCGCACGCAAAAGAAGTGTGCGAGATCGAGGCCGGTGCAATAGTGGAAATATCCGAACGGATCAACGAGAAGTTTTCGGAGGTTGTCAATAAAATTTTGACTTGTAACGGTAGAATCATTGTATGTGGCATGGGTAAATCCGGCATCATCGGACGCAAGATATCATGCACACTTACTTCCACTGGTACTCCGAGCTTTTTTATGCACCCCGCCGAAGCGTTTCATGGTGATTTGGGCATGATAAAAAGCGAGGATATACTTTTGTTAATATCCTATTCCGGTGAAACGGAAGAAGTATTGAGAATTATCCCGTTCTTAAAGGAGAACCGCAATCTGATTGTTTCGATGACGGGAAACACGAATTCCACGATCGCTGATAACTCAGATTATCACTTGGATATAAACGTCAAGAAAGAGGCTTGCCCCTTCGACATAACGCCGACAACCTCAGCTACCGCTACCCTGGTGATGGGAGATGCACTGGCTATTGCCCTGATGAAGGCCAGAGATTTTAAGGCTGAAGATTTTGCCAGATTTCATCCTGGAGGCAGTCTCGGTAGAAAACTTTTGACCAAGGTTGAGGATGTCATGATTAAAGACAACCTTCCAACTATTTCGAAAACTTCCTGCATAAAGGATGTTATTGGCGTTATGACATCCGGCCGACAAGGAATGGCAGTGGTTGTTGATAAGCACCAACATTTAGTTGGAGTGGTCACCGATGGGGATTTGCGAAGAGCCTTGAATAAGTATGAAAACATATTCGCCCTTAAGGCAGAAGACATCATGATGGAAGACCCCAAGACTATCAGCAAAGACTTGAAACTCTATGAGACTGAGAAGATATTTAATCGTTATGAGATTGTCACGTTAATCGTCACCGATGATGAAGGTAAACTCCTTGGCCTGCTACAGCATTACGATATCGAAAAACGTCGAGAAGAAAGAAGATATGCGAAAATGTGAGCAGGCGATAAGAATGATTTGCCGCAATCCAAGGGTTCTTTACCTGTAGGGAAAAAACTAATATTCCGAACGGGTTGTTTTCTGTAGAGCTGTGACCATTACTTGAAGTTTGTGTATTATCTGATCTTAAAAGATTTGCCATCTCCTGCGGAGGGTAAGACTGGCTGGCCTTGGACAGAGCAGAGCGAGTCGTTGCCGGACACAACTCCTGATGGTCAACCCTGGCCTAAGGTAAGCATTGTTACACCCAGTTATAATCAGGGCCGGTTCATCGAAGAATGTATTCGCTCCGTGTTGCTGCAGAACTATCCCAATCTCGAATACATTATCATAGATGGCGGCAGCACAGATGAAACCATCGATATCATAAAAAAATATGAGCCTTGGCTGACCTACTGGGAAAGTGAGCCAGACAGAGGACAAAGCCACGCAATCAACAAAGGACTGGAAAAAAGTACCGGTAAGTTTTTCAACTGGCATAACTCAGACGATATACTTATGCCCGGTAGTTTGGCGACAATGGTCCGAGTGATGGTTGAATATCCCCAAGCAGGTTACGTGCACGGGCGACGCATTTTTATTGATGATAAAGGTAAAATACGAGGCGGAAATAAGCATGATTATGACAATAAAATTAGCTTTTTGCCTGAGTTGACAACCTCGATTTCTGCTTTGAAGACTGGTTCTCAGTTAGCTTGTTTGATGAATAGGGACCTTGTAGTTCAGGCAGGTAAGGTTGATGAAAACCTTTATTATATTATGGATATTGACCTATTGTTAAGAATTGCACTTATCAAAAACCCCATATATATAGATTCCCCCCTGACGTATGTCAGAATCCACCCGGATACAAAAAGTCTTCAATGGAATTCCAAGCGCGCAAGAGAACGAATCCACGTCGCCAACAAGATATTCAGCCGCAATGACTTGTCTTCTTCTATCATGAAATTAAAAAAGCAAACCCTCGCAACTGCTCACCGATTTGCATGGCGAAGTTATGCTCGTGCGGGGATGTATAGGCTTACCATTTGGCATTTGTTGCTGGACATTTTTTTCTCCTCAGGGCGTGGGTGGAGACAACGGCTGGCGACTTACAGGTTGCTTAAGCTGGATAAAAAAGTTGTAAAATTTGATGAGGTAATCTAACTTTTGCAGGATTTGAGAAAACGCTCCAGCGAAGTGAACATGAAACTCTTAGTAAAGACAAAAAAGGCAGTTGGTGATTTTCTTTTTTATGCTTCGATTCTTAAAAGAGTTTTCAAACAGCATGCACAGGAAATAAAGTATTTTGTTAGAGCTAAAAAACGTTGTATCCATGATGGATACTTGAAGAACAACCCTTCTTTGTTCTTAAGAAAAAAAGCTCATCATTTGGAGCGATATCTGTTTTCACCTCATTTATACCCATCTCATATAGCAGAAAGTGCGGCAAAGGAAATTGAGAATATATTAACTAATGGTAAAGGCCTCCCGCCTGCACAAAAAGAATGGGCGCAGAAAATACTTCAGGAATACAAAGCTAAAGCCCAACAGAATGCTTCTGTTCTTTGTCCTATGCTAATAAATAACACAGCTCGTAAACAACCACCGGTTACTACCGAAAATCTGATGAGTTTAATACGTCAACGTCGTTCACGACGGGTCTTTATCGATACGCCTCTTACAGATTCTGAGAAAGCTGCAATTTGCCAGGCAGCACAATATGCTCCTTCCTCCTGCAATCGGCAGACTCTCTATTTGATTTTTGTAGAAGATCGCGAGCTAAAGGAATTCGTAGCTTCTACGATACCAGGTGGCTGCCAGTTTTTTTCTCAGGCGCCGTGTATCCTGCTGCTCATTTCGGATGCGGGTGACTACAGGTATCCGGAAGATAGAATGGTGCCTTTTATTGAAGGCGCTGCAGCAGTCCAGAATATTTATTTGCTTTGTGAGACAATGGGCTTGGGGTGTTGCTGGGGCTCATATACAAGTTTCGGAAGTGTTGCTCGTGAAAGCCAGGTGCGAAAGAGGCTTAAGATCCCTGACACGCACATAATAGTCGCTTCTCTGGCTATCGGAAAAAGTAGCCAGTTCGTCTGCGAAATACCAAGAGACCTGCCGGAAAATAGATTCACCAGTAATTATTATGGAAACAGTTAATACTGATTTAAATCTCAACCAAAAAGTCCAGGGGTTGATTGACCTTATAAAAACTCGTTTTATTACAACAGATGGACTGTTGGCGAGAAATTATCCTGTTACAAGCCGGACGCTTTTTACCGATTTTGACGATATCGTGCCCTTTTTCATTTTCTTTAATGAAACCGAATTTTTACTGTCGCAAGTCAGGATTATTCGGGAAAAGAATGAATCTCTGCTTTCATTGTGCAGTGTAGATGGCGTTTTGGTAACGCGTACTATTGATGAATGGTTTGGCGGACTTTATGCCCTTTGGGGAAAAACAGCAGATGATGTTACCTATAACTTGCTCAAGGAATCTGTCGAGTTCGTTCTTGAACATCTGATGGAGGATGGTTTCTTCTCGGCTGCATTCTATCCGAAGAACAAAAAGGCAGTTTCTTTTTATGAGCCGTGGTCGGCCGGCTTGTTAGAGACCTTCTGTGAAATGAGGGAGCAGTTTCCAGCTGGCTTTGAGCAAGCTCAGAGGATTTTGCAAAACTGGATTCAGGATGATTATTTCAGCACGCACCACCTTTTTCCGTATAGGGTATATTCATCACCTGTAAAAAAGCTTATACAGAAGAAAATCCTGTCAAGGTCTTTCCCAATTCACTGTCACAGCAGGCCGCCTACGGTCGGCAGGCCTTGCAGAACTCGTGCGCTTAAGAGTTTGGTGAAGCAATTTCTCTTTTACTCAATTAACGGTTTATACAGCCAGTTGATGAAGTCCAATTCGACATGTGCTTTCGCACTTCTGGAATTTTATAAAGCTACAGGAGATGAATTTTGGCTGCAGAGCCTCATCAAGTGGCTTGTAAGCGCGACCGAAAACTTTTGCGAGAATGGAAGAGTGTATATGGAGTTCGTCCCCAAAAGCCGGGCAAGAAGAGATGCCGGGATAACGCCGGCGTTTATTCTCGCTGATGTACTATGCGATACGATCTACTTTGCTGAGAATTGCATACCTGAATACAAAGACAGATTTATGTCAACCATAAAAGAAATCCTCGACTATGGCTGGCAGGGCCGTTTAGAAAATGGCTTGGTTCCACGCTATGACGGAGGTGACTTTGCTCATATTGATAATCAGGTCGATTTTGGCGTCTCTCTTAGAAGATATGCACAGCTTACCGGCCAGCAAAGTTACAGAGACAAATCAGTAGAGTTGACAAAGAGGGCTCTCGACCTGCATTATTCTCCTGATGGATATTTTACTTATTCCGGCAATGCGCCAAAGAATGTTATTGACCCCAAATATAATGCGTTGCTGCTTAAAGGCTTTGCCAATCTTATTACGATAGATGAGCCCCTGTACCCACACTATTATTCCTTGTTCAAGGACAGATAGCACTAAATCGCTTTGTTTAAAGTGTGACTATGCATTTGAAATTCTGGTTTAAAACAGCTCTTTACCGTTATGTACCGGGTGGTTATGGATATGCTCGCCATCTTCGCAAATTTCATGACCCCAACTATGTTCACAACCGTGATAAACACAGCGTTCGTGATAAACATCACGCCAAAAGTGGCTGGAAGAAACAAGATCAGGGCGATTTCTATTATCGAGATTATAAGGATTACCAGGAGTACATAAGCCACCAGAGTCAAAAGTTTGACGAGATATTAAAAATGCGTGGTGGTTTCACAAATCGGATGGTTGCTAGTTACCGCTGTAGGTTTTATCGTCGGTTCCGTCATTTGCCCGCTTTTTTATCGAGGTCGGCGCATATCCTTTGTGCCGGTGCCCGGCAGGGAACAGAGGTCGAAGTCCTGCGTGACCTCGGCTTTAAGAATGCCTATGGCATCGATTTGAATCCAGGACCTGACAATAAATTTGTTCGCCTCGGTGATTTTATGCATCTGGACAATCCCAATTCTTCGCTGGATATGATTTACTGTAACGCGTTGGATCACGTCTTCAATCTCGAATCTTTTTTTTCTGAGCACGCCCGTGTGATAAAACAAAATGGATATGTATTGTATGATATTGCTCCCCAGGAGAAGGGAGCATTCGAAGCCGTCGGCTGGAAATCACACGAGGTGCTGTTTCTTTTGATGCTTAAATATTTCAAAAAGGTGATAAAAGTGGAAACAGAGCCAGCCTGGATGTGGATATTATTACAGGGCAAAGCCAGCGTGTAATATACCTCTCTGAGATTTGCTGTCAAAGAACTATAGACGTGTTTATTCTTTAGCAGGGGCAATTCAGTGAACATCAAGTCGATGGCGGAAAATTTGCTTCCATATATAAAAAGAATGGAGCTGAGAAAAGCCTTCTCACTGGCTCTTCATCAGATAGACCATCATATTAACATAAGAGTTCTTAAAAAAAGAGAGGTTATCAGAAAAGTAAACAATTATCTAATGATATTAAACTTTGATGAAGAAGGGCTGTCAAAGCACTTAATGATTCACAGGCAAAGAGAAATCTCCGAAACTGATACGGTTAAAAGAATTGTAAAACCAGGTATGTGCATTTTGGAAATAGGTGCCAATATCGGATACTACACTGTCCTTATGGGAAAATTAGTTGGTAAAAACGGCAAAATATATGCTTATGAGCCGTATCCTCCGAGTGTAAATATTCTTACCCGCAATGTCGAGCTGAATAATCTTACTGAGATTGTGAAAGTCCACAAATTAGCAGTTTCCGGCGAAAATACCATTAAAAAATTATATCTTGGCAGAGCCTCGAATGTTCATAGCTTGATAAATTACAAAACGAATAATAACAACGCTGATTATATTGAGGTTGAAACTAAGGATATTAGGGGAATATTAGTAGACACTGACAGAAAGATCGACTTGATAAGAATGGATATCGAGGGGCACGAGCGTAAACTTTTTAACAGGTTGAGTGGCGATATTAAGGCGTCTCTGCCAGCTCAAATATTTTTTGAGATTCATCCTCTCGGCGATATTGACCCCGATCCGACGTTTACAGGGCCTTTAACGAATATGTTAGAGTTAGGCTATTACCCTGAATTGGTTATTTCGTCTTCTAACGTTGATGCTAAGAAGAGATTTGATGAACTGCACTATCAACCATTTAGGGTTATCAGTGTTAATGCAAGCACACATTATTTATATGACAACATAAAAGCCTCGGATTTATTAAAGGTGGCTGCAAGGCGCCCAAAGATAACAAGAGCTATCCTCTTAAAGCGCGAACCGCTCTAAAGATATTTATCTTCTGTGTAGCGGAAGCAACAGCCTTTACTGAAAAACCTAACTGACCTTATAGTCCACAAATGCTCAAACAAAAAGTTGGAGCAATAATAGAGTTCATAACCAACAGAGCGACTCACAAGACTCTCCATTATGTAGTAGAAGGTGCGAATTGGTCTATAGACCACGATGGTCGTTCCATCACAGCGAATTTGTCCGGTATTAGTTCAGTGGTTGTTACGACTTGCCGTGGTATAAGAGACAGCATAGTGCATTTCGGCTCAGTTAACACCTTCTTAAGTAATGGCGGACTAAACCTCCCTCACAAAAGCAACAGAATAATAGTAACGTGGTTTCATATTTCACCAGGCGATAAACGGGTCGAATTTATCCCCCAAGCAGCGAAATACGTAGATTTATGGCATACTGCCTGTAGCATCACCCGAAATAAGCTGATGAAACTCGGCGTACCAGAAGAAAAGATAACCGTAATCCCGCTTGGAGTTAATCTGAATGCCTTTAGCATCCCGACAGGGCGGCAGCGTGAAAATATCCGCTCAAAACTTGGCGTCTCAAAGAAAAAAATTGTTGTAGGCTCTTTTCAAAAGGATGGTAATGGATGGGGCGAAGGGCTGGAACCTAAACTGATAAAAGGCCCGGATATTTTTTGTGATGTGGTCGAGAAGTTAAGCCGGCGGTATGACTTATTTGTGGTGCTTACAGGCCCAGCTCGTGGTTATGTCAAGCGGCGGCTTGAAAACTCAGGCATTTCTTACTCGCACCATTTTCTCAGCGACCCCGATGAAGTCGCCCAGTATTACAAGGCGCTGGATCTTTATATTGCGACCGGCCGCCACGAAGGTGGCCCCAAATCTTTGGTCGAATCTCTAGCTAGTGGCGTTCCTTTGGTGTCTACAAAGGCGGGTATGGCTCCCGACATTATCACAGATGGCGAAAACGGCTTTTTGTGTGATGTTGATGATGTTGACCAGATAGTGCAAAAGAGCATGATGGTTCTGGAAGACAAAGACAGGAGAGAGAGAATTGTCGCCAAGGGGTTAACGACTGCACGTCAGTTCGATTGGAATGTTATTGCGCAACAATATGAAAATTGTCTCTACCGCCGTCTTCTATGAAAATTATGCTTGCCGGTAAATGTAAAGTTTGATTCCAAACCGCGATTTAAGTATGTCCGGAAGCTTGTCTTTGAGGGCTGAAAATGATAGCTAAAGCAAAGGCAATTAAAGCAAAAATGATGAGCAGGACAGCGCTGTTGAGAGAGTTTTGTGACTTGTTTAGCAATAAGCGAAAGTGGTACGAAGATTTGTGTGAGTATTATGGGGTAACGCCGCAGCGGGCTAAGGAATTGGGGCTTCGTTCCGCCACTCGCAGGCCGGACCTGCCAGCTTCACCCACAACAAATGTCGTCTCCGGCATGACAATGGCCGAAGTCTGGGAAAGCAAACCCCGTAATACCGCTGAAGAAATTTACCAATGGCAAAAAGATTTAGGTTCCTGGAGCTCTTTCCGTCAGTGTTATTACCATCGATATCACCGTTTCGACTGGCTCGTCAAAGGGTTGCCGTCCGGAAGCAAATATTGTGAATACGCCTGTGGAAGTGCACCAATATGTAATTGGATTGTGGAAAATGTGAAAGACCAGGTGTTTCACTTTACAACGGTTGACGTTGACTGTGAACATCGCACATTTGGCGAATGGCGTCTCAGACGAAGGATTGAACGTAGTGGCTTGCCATTCACATTACAGGCGTTAATCGTTGAACCAAACGCTTCTCTGCCGTTGAAGGGCGAATACGATGTCGTCAGTATTATTGAGGCTCTTGTCCTTATTCATAATCCACTCGAGGTGGTTCAGCACGTGACAGAGCACCTTCGCAAAGGCGGCAAGCTGTGGGAAACCTACACCGTTATGGATGATCCTCGCACTAAAAATTGGATATCTTTCCGGCAGGCCCAAGAGCGAAGACCTGCTGTATTTGATTATATTCGTGCAAACTATAAACTCCTTGAGGGGCCTGACCCCAATACTCCAAAAGACTTTGGAAGACGATGTTGGGAGAAATTGTAAGCACTTTAGACCATTTAGAATGGTAAAGGTTCATATTCTCTTTGAATTCCAACAAGGCCCTTGGGGAGGAGGCAATCAGTTTCTCAAATCTTTGAATAAATACCTGCATTCGATAGGGGCCTACGACGAGAATGTTGAAACAGCGCAGGTAATCTTATTCAATAGTCACCAATGCATCGGTAAAGTTGTCAAAACTAAGTTAAATCATCCTGAAACCCCCTTTATTCATCGAATTGATGGCCCAATTCGCCTTTATAGTCGGACGAACG
>CAZTWR010000009.1:0-11025 GCA_964618055.1 uncultured Pirellulales bacterium
AATATATCGCTTTTTCCTCTCCCTCCGCATCTCGGCCCTGTTTTTTTATGCGCACAACCTTGTTTTGCCACATCTTACTACTGTTGTCGGCATTACCACGCAGAACTTTAGTATTTTTTTAGCTGCTTTGCCCGATGTGCAAAAGACCTAGTTTAAGGTAGGATTTGGCGGGTATCTTCTGCGTGGGATTTTACTTTTAATACCGCCTGCTTGTGGTCTTAATAAAGCTTATAACAGCCCTTGACCTTGCGTGGCGTCTGTTTGGCCCATGTGCGTATATTTTTCGCGGAACTTTTTGCTAAACCGCCATTCGAGTTTCTGCGATGTTGATAACCCAACCTTCTGTAAAAGCTCTTCGAGAGAAATTCCTCTTTCAGCTTTGCGGAGAAATCCCAATGCACTAAAAACAGGTCCATCGGCAGTACATAAAATAAAGTTCTCTGATCTGTTTGCCAGAAAGGCAAGCGTTTCCGCCTCCCCCGGGTCGATCGTATATTTTATCCCAATGGTAGAGTCTCGAAGAAAGGACTGTATGTCAGGAAGACCCATATCGATGATTTTAATACGTTCTTCTTTGTCGGCTTCCTCAAAAGGAAAATCAATGTAATCGAGAGAATCACCGTAGCCAGTGTAGATCACTTCCTCTACTACGGTTCTGGCTATGAAAACATCGCATTGCTCTATGAGTCTCTCCCACAAGTTAAGTTCGAAGAGTTTTATGATTGGTCCTGCGTCAAGCAACAGGAATCGGAATTTTTTCATCCGTGAGATCCTCGTCGGCTGTCAGATATTCCTGTGCCTTCTTATAGCTTATACCCATATATTTTGCAAATTGCATTAGCGAGAGTCTTCCTTCTCTCAAGGCCCTAGTGGCCAACCTGCAATATCTTTCAGGTAATTCTTCGGGCTCGTCAGACTTGCGTTTAGGCAGGTTATCAATAAAACTTTTCGCGTGAGCAATGTACTTTTCTATCTGTTCGGCGGGTTTGTTGTACAGGTAGAGTAATCGCCACATCAGGGCATCAAGTGATACTCCAAACTCTCTTGCAATTTCGTCCAATGCCTCGAAGCTTATCTCTTGTTTTTCTTTCATAGCGGATTCTATTCGGTTTTTAACTGCATCGGTTGGCAATAGGAGCCGGCTTGCAAATGCATTTGCAAACTGTTCTTCTCTGTCAGCAGGTTCTGCGTTTGTGGTATCCTTTATCCTGAAGATATGCCATGTCAGAATGTGGAATAGTTCGTGAGCAAGATCGAAATTGCGTCGCCACAGCTTGCTCTCTTTATTTAACAGAATTGCTGGCCCGAACTTATGCGAGAACGTTGATATTGCACTTCCAAGAAACGAAATGTGGAATATCTTGACATAATACTTCTCTTCGAGCGTCTGTTTGAGTGATGCGCTTGGTAAGTCGCCTAATCCAAATTCTTTCTGTACTTTCTCAGCAAAGAGATTAACTTCTCGGTATGTGAATTGGTCGGCTTTGATATCCACGCAAGGGAGATTATCCTTTTTTATCTCATCTGTAATCGCTTCCAGCTTACGATATTGTTCACAAAGCTGCTTGAATCTTGCTTCGTTCTCTTTCGCCATTGTTTCGTCACTTGGCTTCCCGCGCCAAAGCATCACTTCGGGTGTGATGGGCTGGTTCGTGAGGAAAAATTCGATGCTTTTTCTGTAAACCTCTGCCAGTCTGCTAAGCTGTGAAAACTTGGGCTCTCGCCCAGAAGGCTGTCCAAAATGCTCGAAAGCACTGATGGAAGACTTGCCTATTCCGCTCTCCGTTTCAGCTTTCTCTAATGTATAGCCAATAGCTTCTCTTGCAATTTTTAATCTCCGCCCAACATCCATTTTACACCTCCTTTTTTCATTCCCCAGAATATTATACCTTAAAAATCGGCCAATTGGTCTAATTTTATTCTGGAAAATAGAAATTTTTTGATTTTTCTTGGATTTTTCTCAAATTACCCCTTTTTTTCGCAAAATTCTCGCAATTTTTAATATCTCCTGCTTGTTGTCTTGCCACTGGCTTTGTAGTTGACGAAGAAATATCGCAGGGCATCTATCGGGTGGTCATACAGGCCGTCCTTGAGTGGAAGCTCGCCAGCCCCGGCCCTGCTGCTTTCCGGGTAGCGATAGCACTGCATTGCCTCTATCAGCCGTTGACACCTCGGCGAGATTAGCAATCTGCTTTTGCCGTCACCGGCCCTTAAGCTACGGCGGATAAGCTCAATACCCTCAAGGATTCCGCTTCGCCTGAAGCGTGTTGCTATCCCCAGCGTCCGCAGTTCCCGAACCACACTTGTACCGGTAACATCGTTTATGCTCTTACCGGCCGGGTCGCAGAAGGTCGCAGCTACGCAGCCTTCTTCGACAGGCGTTCGGCTTTTTATTTCCTCTGCGTGCACATCTATCGTCGCTCTGCTGCGAACATATTCGTCCATCACCCGCACAACATTATTCTCATCGACCTGAATCCATAAGCACACAAAGGGATTTACAAAGCCGAAGTCAAGGGCCCTGTACAATGGCAGATTAGGGTCGTAATCGAGCTGCCGGATGTGTTCAGCCGGTTCGAACTCATCAAAGACCATGTTTTCCCTGCTTGGTCTCTTGCAGAGCATCTCAGCCTCCCAGCCGGCCCTGCTGGCACGACGCATCGCAGTTATACAATCGTCAATCTTCAAATAACCATCGCCCCCCTTGGCTTTACCCTGGCAGTCACCCCATAACGGACACTGCGAGCAGCTCCTGTCGGTGCACTTTTCTATCACCTCCCACAAACACCATTTAAAGACCGGCGTACCAAACTTCTCTGATGAGGAGACTATCTTTTGCATCAAGCCGTAAGGCCGATACATCGTGCTTATCATCTCCATCGCTGCCAGCAAACCCGCTGTGCTTTGGGTAGTAAACTTCGCCGCTGCAAAGACATCTTCATCGAAGAGCTCGACCTCGTCGCAGCGAAGTTTCTGAATATGCTGCCCCCGAATACTCATCGGCGATTGCGTCAGCACCTCGACAGTCGAGCCGTTGATAAACCTGCATTTACTCTTGCGGACAGGCCCAGCCAGAAACTCTTCAAAGCCGTTGCGCACGAAGCCGGTCAGGTATTCATACATCCTGCCTGCCTGCTCACCGGAGCCACTGAGGATTCGCACCTGGCAGTTCGGCTTAAAAACACAATCCAGCAGCGTAGCAATTGCAGCCAATTCCGTTTTGCCGCCGGTACGGTTGGCCCAGATTATTGCATCGGCGTTTGCAGCTCGCACCCCAGCAAAGTCTGCGGAGAAACTATGCCAGAGATAATCCATCGGGCTGTTATGTTCCGGGCAGATTCTTTTATCAGGAATATCGATGCCGAGAAAGACCTTGACGTAGTTTTTGAGGTCTCCCCTTGTCCCTGGCCGCCTTCGCCGCAGCCTCAAGTAAACCTCTGCAGCCCTTTCTACGTCACTTTTAGATTCGGTTTTTGCCAAAGCCGATTTTGACATTATTATCACCTCTTAATTCGATACACCCCGGGGTTCAAAGCCGTCACCGAGCTTATTTGCAGCCCTGGGGACAGGACGCAAAAAATATTAAATTTTCTGGTTTTTTTTGCCCCCCGTGACAAATGGGTTATACTTTAAATAGAAAGACCGAGCGAACAATTCTGGCTTCGTGAGGTTGGTGTTAAATAAAAGAGAGCGTTATTGCACAAGGGAGACAGACCAGACAAATCGGTCAGATAAAAAGAGGTCGCTGTCTCCCTTTTTGCGCAGACTTCCCGAATCTCTTTTCCTATGTCACTTCAAACTTTTTTCTCCTTTTTCCTCCGCCAGCGCCCCTAACAGTTTACTGATAATCTCATACGAAAGGTTTGTTTATAATTTCTAAAACCTTCTCAGCTATAAAAATCCTGGGTCGTTCGGCGCCAGGAACTTCCCTCAGAATGCCAACTTTCACAAGTCTGTCGATATTATTTTTGGCTGCTGGATATGAAACATCTAAATATCCCTTGGCAAACACCGTTGTTATGACAGGGCGTTCAATAAGAAGGTCGACTAACCTGATTTGCAAGGCAGATCTTTTTGTAACATGAACTATTTTGTGATACTCCTGTTGCAAATCCATCAATTGTCTGGACCTTTCGAATGCATCATTTGACTGCGCGATAACGCCCTGAAGGAAAAACTGTATCCATTCGGTCCATTTTCCATGCGTGCTTATCTGTAGTAGAAGGTCATAATACTGCTGGCGGTTGCGTTCGAAATATGCGCTAAGATACAAAAGCGGCTTATCCAACACGCCTTTGGCACACAACAACAAAGTTATTAACAATCTGCCTATTCTGCCGTTGCCGTCAAGGAAGGGATGTATTGCCTCGATTTGATAGTGAATCATCGCCAGCCAGACAAGAACGGGAAGGTTATTAAGAGGCGAGTTAATAAATTTCTCGCATGCATCAAGGCTCCTCAACATCAGCTCAGGCGGAGGCGGAACATATCTTGCCTGCTCAATAGCGGTATCTTGAGGCCCAACCCAGTTTTGAACCTTTCTGAATTGCCCCGGCGCCCTTTGTCTTCCACGGACACCTTTAAGTAAAATCTCATGTAGCTCCCGTATCAATCGCAGGCATACCGGCAGCTCCGTGAGTTTCTGCAATCCCGACTCAAGGGCATGTACATAATTGGACACTTCTCTTACATCAGGAACCTTTGATTCGATGGAACGTTCTTGTAGCTCAAACAAATATAATTGTTCAATATTGGCTTGTGTACCTTCAATCCGGCTGGACAGCTCTGCTTCTCGTCGAATAAAAGGAGTTATCAGCAGATTAGGATTTGGCAGATTGAGTCCTATGCCGTGTAGCTGACCAATGGCGCGGTCTGCGTCCGATAAGCACGCTATTAATTCTGGCGTCCACTGCAGTTTAGGTGGAAGATCGCTCGGCACAAAGGCCATTTGGCCATCAATCGTAGGAACAAGCTCGCCACAACGTTTGTCTGTAAAATCGCTGGCTTTCATACTTATTATACTTTCGTTTAATTACTCAAATCTTATTAAACTTTTTAGCTAAAAAGTTTAATAAGTCAAGTAATTTTAATCTAAAATTATACTGGTAATAAGCTTAAGTTCACATATCCCTTTTACTTACAAGAAGTTATATCTAATTACACTTTGGTTTAATTTGCGAATTATTATTAAACTTTTTGGCCTAAAAGTTTAATAATACTATTATTTCTCCTCCGCCAGCGCCATCAACAATCTGCTGGCCGTTGCATCTGAAAGCTGCTCAACCTGCTTATCACCATCTTTTTGGGCCTTGTCAGACTGCTCACCTCTGTCAGTTGCAATCTTCGGCACAGAGATAATATCCAGACAGGCCTTGCGAGCAGTCTCTGCCTTATCAGAAGCAATCAACTCAACCAGCTTCGCCGCCGCAAGACAGCTGTACTTGGCCATTAAAAGCTCGCTTCGTCGCCTCACGCTGTTGACGTACTGCTTAAAACGCTCCGCGAAAAGCTCATCCGCCAGCCATCTCTCGTATGTGCTCCGACGAACCTTATGTTTATCCAGGACCGCCTGCTCATCAAGGTCGCTGTTAAACAAATCATCCAATACTATTAACTGTCTCCGACTCAGGTATCTTCGTCTGGCCATAATCTCTTATGTCCTCGAATTAGACTTTGAACGGTTGAGGAAGTCCCCGGCTATTTGAGCCAAAGCTGCAGCCCGTTTTGCAGCTTTTGTGCCGTAAGGCATCCCTGTCGGGATTTTGGCGTAAGCCATCCGCCGTCGGGCGTCCTGTGGATTGACGATTTCGCTTCGTGGCTCCTCAGCTAATGACAGTGCATTCTCTATTGTTTTCTGCTGGGCATCGTTTACAAAAAACACCATTGGATTTGAGAAACACTTTGCGTTTATCTTCACTGGCGTATTTGGCATTTTCAGGGAAGTTACGTGCTCAATCTGTTTCGCTGTTTGCGGCAGAAGTTTTGCAAGCTCGCCCGATTCCATCTTCTTGTTTAAGCGTTTCAGTAAATCTATCTTTTTGTCGAGATTATCTGAGCCGCCGAGACGATTGAGAGTGGCCAGCAGAATGTCCGCCTGCTCATCGTCGATGTCCCATACTATGCAATCGGCGGTTTTGTAGCCGAGCTTAGCCAAAGCGTGACAGCGGTGGTAGCCATTGATTATCTGAAAACGCCCGCCGGTTTCCTTTATGTCATTCCCGCGCAAACGGGAATCCATCGCATCGTCATCTTTTTGGACCCCTGCTTTCGCAGGAGTGACAGTTTTGCTTTTGTCCGGACAGGGCCGAACTATCAGCGGCTCGTATCGGCCGCTCCGTTCTATGTTACGAACCAGCTTCGCCAGGTTGGCTTTGCTCATCCTGTTCGGATTGTCCGGATGAGGCAGAAGTTTGTCTAACGGAATTGATTGGATTGAGCTTGCCATATCCTTTTGCCTTTTCCTGTACGCTGCCCGCTACACGCTGAACGCTATCTGGGGATTAAACCAGATGTAATATACCGGCCTGAAGGTAAGCTTACTCAACACAAATCCTGTTCGCTCTAAGCCGGCCTTTTCATAGCGCCTCTTACCATAGCTCTGCAGAAAACGCTTAATCTGGCACTCGATAAAATCAGCTTCCGGCTGTCCCAACCGGTCAAGCTTTTGCTGCACTCCTTCAGGGTCAATGAGTTCTTCTTTTTCGATGCCGACCAGGCTGAACGCCTCAACAAGCTGGACGCATCGAGCCGGCATCTTCGCCACAAAAGCCTTCATCCCCGCTTTTTCAAAGAATGGATTGACTAATCCCATCACCGCCATTGCCTCAACTATGGGCACACCCATTCTCGGCATCGTCTCGCGCACCAATCGACTCGCCAAACCCAGCCCGCGAAATCTCGGCTCGATAATAACTCTGCTGATACAGCGGATATTCTTATTGATAAGGGCTAATCGCGTCCCCTTATCAAGGCCGGAAAATAAATTGCCCGTGGCGATGTTTCGAAGCTCAACTCCCACGCTCGGCATTGTGTAAACTATAACCCCGACAGTTTCTGCACCTAATCGTGCACCCGGAGCTTTGCCCAGCCGGATGGCAAAAATCACTACGAATGGCCCAATACGACTGTCGCGATAGTGAAAGCACGCAAGTTTCTTGTAGTCGTCGAGACAACCGGGGACAATTTGCAATTTTTTAGTTACACTACAGCTTCGCATCTCTCGTGCTACGTAGCGAGCTACTTTGCAGAGTAGCATTAGATTTTCCCGTTCTTATAGATAACCTGTGTCGGGCCGAATAATTCCTGAACGACCAGAACGTCAGGCGCCAAATCAAGCAGTATATCTTCATGACTTGATGCCAGGATAAATATCACGCCGGTGCGTTTTGCATATCTTTGTATGTTGTATGAAATCACCGCAGCGGTAATGCGGTCTAATTCGCAGCAGAATTCATCTGCAAAGATAAATTTCGCACCCGACCCAAGTGCCACTGCTAAACGAAACCGATATTTCTGGCCGTCACTTAAATTGGTTGGTTGATTGAGAACGCAGAAGGCGTCATTCAGTCCTGCGATGCTAAGCAGTTTCAATCCCTGCAGAAAATCGCCTCCGACGCAGTCAATCACCGATTCGTCACCGGGCAATTTTATTTTGTTGAGGTTCACCCTCTCCGAAGCCGGAACGGATTTTTCTAACTCTTTCAGCAGCATGCTTTTTCCGGCCCCTGATGGGCCTGTAATATATACAACGTCGCCATCGTTAATTCGCAACTGGCAGTTGACAGTGAAGCTGGCCTTGGTAAGTCTGTTCGTCGTCAGGCCGAACATCCTCATTACAGCTGCGCTTCTTTCGCTGATTTGCCCCTCCTGCCCGAAAGTCTTTGAAATGTTATAAGTCGCCATAGTTTTCTGTACTCTGTCCGCTAAACGCTGTCCGCTATCTTTACCTGTGGCATAGCTATAAGCCCTTGGATTTTCTTTAAGGTTTTGCGAACACAGTAGTAGGTGGAATCGCGCTTTTTCGCGATTTTTTTCATCGATAGCCCCTCCAGAAAGTAATCCTTTGCGATGTCCAGTTCATTCCTGCCGAATTTGTCACGGCTTCGCAGGCACGTTATATATTCGCCGTTCATAAGCCGTTCTGTCACCTTGTGTATCCTTCGTGCGATACTCACCTCGCTGACACCGACCAGCCGGGCCATCTGCCGGAAGCTATTGCCGTTCTCTATATACATAGTCATCAGAACCCTGTCCTTGCCTGTAAGAAGACTGACCCTGCTGCGCAAAAGGTCAATCCTGTCGCGATACTCAGTCCTTGTCTTTATGCTGCTCTGCGGAATGTTTTCGTGGATTTTCTTCATGATAAAGCCCCCTTCCTTGGTTAATTGACCGCCCCATTTCAGGTTTGGTGGTTTTTGCGTCCGTTGGCTGATTATTTTGCCCGCCACCCAGGCATTTGTAAAACCCGTTTTAGCGCTTTTAAGGCAGACTTTCGCACCAATGCTAATTACCTCTTAGCCAAGGATGTTTTTAAGGCTTTGCTCCATTTGTCGTCGCTTCCATACTAACTTATTAGATATCGATATAACATTAATCGTATTTTAACAAAATACATAACAAAAGTCAAGCGTTTTGTAACATTTATTGTAAATTTTCTAAAAAGTTTATCGTTTATTGAACATTTTGTCTTTTAACCCCGTTTTTGGGTCTAAAAACCCACTTAAGGCTGACTTGAGCTAAAGGCTTGATAAGAATAATTATCAGCAACAAGTGATCGGCACAGGACTGGTAAAGTTTGTGTTATGCGTGACTTGGAGTATATTCCCAGTGGCCATAAACGCAACAAGCTGGACCTGTATTTGCCCAAACAGGCCGAAGTGTCCAAACCCGCTGCTGTTGGTTATCTGGATACACGATGGGGCATAGTTGGAAGTAAGCAAAGACGAAGGAAACTTGACCTAAAGTGAGTCCATGGCAGTTTGGTTTCGCAACAGCGGGACTCAATCAGTCCCGCCGTTTTTTTACTGGCTATTCGCATAATGCACTGGCTGGTTAGCCGAAATGTTTATCGGCTGCTTTTGGCCACAGCGAAAACTAACACTGAGACTACTCTGAAAAAAAAATTTGCATTTAACCCTTGACCGGCTATACTAAATCATCAAAAGGACTCGTAGGACAAAAATGCCAGGAAGGAATCCTAAGGTAGTTGTGGTTGGCGGCACCTATGTGGATATAGTGATAAGGTGCGGCCAAGTCCCCTCTCCCGGACAGTCTGTTACCGGCTCTGGGTTATCATACACAGCTACTGGTCCGGGGCCAAATCAGGCAGCCGAGGCTGCCCTGTGCGGCTGTCAGGTGCACCTTATAAGCAAGGTCGGTGGCGACCCATTTGCCCAGATGGTAAAGACAAGCCTATCTGAGCTCGATATTAATACCGACTTCATTCACACCGCCGAAGCCAAAAATACAGGCGTCATCGCAACTCTGGTTAATGCCGAAGGAGAGAACGCCGTCCTTACATACATCGGTGCCAACAGCGCCCTGCAGCCACAGGATATCGACGACGCTGAGCAGATTATTTCAGAGGCCGATGTCTGCTCGATTCATGGCCAGTTACCACAGGATACTGTCGTAACGGCCATTCGATGCGCTAAGGTGCACAGCACTAAGGTTATTCTCAACCCTGCAAGGCCGATGGAGCAACCCAGCCAGGATAACGACGCTTTGCCTATCGACTATTTTTCAGCCGATATCCTCATACCAAATCTTTGCGAAGCTGCCGATATCACCAACCATTCCGATGCTAACATCCACACCGCCAAGCTCATTGGTTCTGATTTGGTCGCACGTGGCGCCGATTCTGCCGTCATAACAATGGGCAAGCGAGGCTGTATGGTAGTTGACAGAAACGGCGCCGACCACATCCCGGCTTTTGAAGTCGAGCTTGTTGACCAGACCGGCAGAGGTGATGCCTTTGCAGGGGCACTGGCTGCCTGTTGCGCCGTAGGCGACAATTTAAGAGAAGCGGTTAAATTTGCCTCGGCGGCGGGGGCCTTAGCGTGCACGAAATTCGGCTCGATTGAAGCGCTACCCTCAAAGGCCGAGATTATCGAGCTATTGCAAAAACAAGAGGTTTAGTTATCCTCTTTCCCGCTGAGTGTAAAGGTTACACTGTAAACTACACACTAAGAAGCAATTTGACAGAAAATGTCAAATTGACAGCCTCGCTCAGCCAATAGCAAACCTGAAAAAGCAGTCTCCCGCCATTTTTGAGCACTTAAAAGCCGATTATCAGTTTGGCACAGATTTTGCCTATTTAGAAAAGTGAAGTTTAGACAGTCAAAAAAAATAATTGTGATGATTTAAAGACTAAGAAAGGATGTGTTACTATGGCACTGGTACCTGTACACAAAGGAGGCAGAGGCGATTTGGCAAGACTTCATCACGATATGGACGATTTGTTTAGCACATTCTTCGGAGATTGGCCCACGTTTTCCGATCGCAGAGTCTGGCCTGCCATTGACATCGCCGACAGCGAGAACGAAATCGTTGTAAAAGCCGAGGTGCCGGGCTGCAAAGCCGAGGACATCGATATCTCTGTTTACGGCAACACCCTGACTATCAGTGGCGAAAAGAAAGCCGAAGAGGAGAAAAAAGAAAAGGGTTACTACCATCTCGAACGCTCCTACGGCAGCTTCAGACGAGAGCTTAGACTGCCCGGTGACGTAGACCCCGACAAGGTTGAAGCTTCATACAAAAACGGCGTGCTGACCATAGCTCTGCCAAAATCCGAAAAGGAAAAAGCAGTCAAGGTCAAAGTTAAAGGTCAATAGGCCCGGCTAAAGATGAAGTGAAAAGTGTGTTGCTTGGTTTTCGCTAACTAAGCGACACACTTTTTTATACTTTCCTTCTCCTATCCGACACAGAGGAAAATACCCTTTATTTATACTATTATTTTTGGCCTTTTTATCGGCAGGTCCAATAAAAAAGATAAAGTTTTTCGCATTTCTTTGCCGAATAACATAG
>CAZTWR010000009.1:11125-17163 GCA_964618055.1 uncultured Pirellulales bacterium
GGCAGGTCCAATAAAAAAGATAAAGTTTTTCGCATTTCTTTGCCGAATAACATAGTTGGGCGCTTAGCTGTCTTTCAGTTTTGAAATCGAAGGTTCCAGATTAGGTCTTGAAAAGTCATTTCTCGCAGTGAAATGGGTTTTTAGGCAGATAGAGACAACCTATGAGGACCATAGCAGTTGTTAATCAAAAGGGTGGTTGTGGCAAGACAACGGTATCGATAAACCTCGCAAGTGCCCTTGCTGAACTCAGCCAGAGGACATTGCTGGTCGATATGGACCCCCAGTCCCATTGCGCCGTCGGTCTTGCTGTGCCGGAGGAGCAGATTGAGCAAAGCATCTATGATGTCCTGATAAGTACAAGCAGAAACGAATCCATAAGGATGACAGAGATACTCTGGCAGGTTGGCGACAAACTGGAGTTAGCACCAGCCAGTATAGACCTATCCGCCTTCGAGCAGCAAATGGCCGGAGTTACCGAGCGTGAACGCTGCTTGAAAAATGTCCTGCACAAAACAAGAGGCGAATATGACTACGTAATAGTCGATTGTCCACCAGCCGTGGGGCTATTAACCTTCAATGCACTAAGGGCAGCTACCGACGTTATTGTCCCTGTCGAGACCGGATATTTTGCACTGCACGGGCTCAGCAAGCAGCTTGAGACCCTCAGTATGCTCTGCAAACGATGCAACCAGCAGGTAGATGTCAGAGTCTTGGCCAGTATGTATGACATAAGGACAAAGATGGCCAGAGAAATTCTGACTGAATTGCGTGCTCACTTCACCGACAAAATGTTCAAAACAGTTGTTAATTTCAACACCAAGCTCAAGGAGGCCTCCAGCTTCGGCCAGCCAATCAGTGAATACGACCCTGCCAGCAGGGGCCAGAGAGATTTTCACGCACTGGCTGAGGAAGTTATTAACTCGCAGGCAAAGCAGCAGCGAACCGAACTTGTCAACTCCTTAACAGGCCAGCTCGAGGCGATTAGCACCACCGCTGATGAACTAATGCAGTCTGCAAAGCCAGCCATAAAAGCCTCACACGCTCCACAGGCCGAAAAACCACAGCCAACGGATACCAACGCCAGGCTTTCTGACTATTACGGGGTCAGCCAGATAAATGATGCTGTAGTATTTGTAACGCTTTATCCGCGAGCCCATAGTGTGCAGATTGCCGGTGATTTTAATAATTGGCAGCCGTCAAAGACACCGCTGCAAAAAGTGGGCAATAGCGGCGTATGGCAGACAAAGCTCAAACTACCTGCCGGAAAATATCGCTACCGGTTGGTCGTCGACGGACGGTGGCAGCAGGACCCCTACAACGAAATAACGGAGTCAAATCCCTTCGGCGGATTTAACTCCGTCGTCGAAGTAAAATAAATATCATTCCAGCCGGCCACCACCAGCACCATTCTACTCGCCCAAAAAAATATTTTTCATTTGCCAACAATTGTCCGATAAAGTTATAATTTCCACTGCGTAAAAATTCGCCGGGGGGTTATTAAAATTTACCGGTGAGTTGAGAATGGACGCTCGTAACGCAGTGCAACGGATTGGTGCGATTCTTATCATTGTTGCGGGGGCCTGCGGTGGTGCTGTCTATGCCGGCCATGTTCATATTTACAGCGGCGATTTTAATCTGCGAATCCCTGCCGAACCGAACAGCAGTAAGGGATGGATGACCGATGCAATCATAGAAGTCTCAGACCATTTTGTTATCTCCGACCTTGATACTGGTATCAATTTGACACACACCAGCGTATTCGACTTGCAAATTTTTCTACAAAGCCCTACTGAAAAGAAAATTTGCTTGAATATGTATGACCCCTTTGATGAGTTCTTCGTTGGCGCAAATTACACGAACACCATATTTGATGACGAAGCACTATTTTCTATCAAAGAAGCTGAAGCACCTTTTACCGGCCGATTCAGACCTATTGAGCCCTACAAACTTTCCAAATTTGATGGCGAGAATGCCTATGGCTATTGGCACCTGCAAATTTACGATGCCTTTTACAACGACACCGGCACTTTTAATCGCTTTGAGCTTATGATTACAACTCCTGCTCCTGAACCGGCCACCGCAATACTCCTGACCCTCGCCGCAGCGATGCTTGGGTTATTCAAACCTCGCCGAAGTCACTGATTTTTCTGAAGGTCCGAATCCTTTTCGATTATACCCTTTTTGCCTGCAGCTTTTTGAACTCAGCAAGCTTTTCAGCAAGGCCTTCATCGGACAAAGCCAAAATTTGAACTGCCAAAACAGCTGCGTTTTTTGCACCCGCACATCCTGTCGCCACTGTTGCCACCGGCACCCCCGCAGGCATCTGTACCGTGCTCAAAAATGCGTCAATCCCCTCTAAGCCAGAACTTGAAATCAACGGCACGCCGATAACCGGCAGCGTCGTTCGGCTCGCCAAGGCGCCTGCCAGATGTGCAGCCATACCCGCCGCCGCAATTATCACCTTTATCCCATTTTTGGCTGCATTTTCCGCAAACTCAGCCGCTATCTGTGGCGTCCGATGTGCTGAAATTACCCGCACCACCGGCTCAATACCAAAACCACCGAGTTGCTCAATGCAACTCTGCATTACATTCATATCGCTGTCGGAGCCCATCACCACCGCCACAGCACTTTTCTTTTCGGATACCATTGTTTTTTCTCAACCTTAAGGTTACAATATTCTTCTGAATTCGCTGTAAAATAATAACAGCCAGGTACCTAAGATGCAAACAAGAAAACCTATTGTCGCAGGTCAATTCTATCCCGGCCAGCACAATTCCTGCGTGGCCGAAATCAACGAATGCCTCCAGCAGACCGAATCTGCCGAGCCGTTGCCTGAAACAATAGTAGCTGGCATCGTTCCACACGCCGGCTGGACCTTCAGCGGCAGTTTAGCGGCACTGGTCTTTTCAGCAATAAAACAACGCCACGATAACGTTAACACATTTGTTATATTTGGAGCGGTGCACAGCTATTATGGACAAACACCTGCTGTTTATGCCAAGGGCGGTTGGTTAACACCCTTAGGTGAAGTGGCTATCGATGAAGAATTGGCTGATGCTGTGCTGAAAAGCGATGCCGCCGTTAGTGACAGCCGGGCACATGAATATGAACATAGTATCGAGGTTCAGGTGCCGTTTGTGCAGCACTTTTTTGCCGGTGCTAAGATACTGCCGATTTTAACTGCCCCGAACGAGCAGGCGATTTCGCTGGGCGAGGTTATAGGTGATATTATCAAGCAGAAGCAACAAGAAAAATTTATTTGCGTTGGCTCAACTGACCTGACCCATTATGGCCCGCGCTATGGTTTCACACCTATGGGAACAGGTGCAAATGCTTTTCACTGGGCAAGTGAGGTTAATGATAAAGAGTTTATTGATTTTGCTTTGAAGCTGCAGCCGCAGAAGATGCTAACAAGCGCCGCCGAGAACCACAATGCCTGCGGTGCCGGTGCTGCAGCCGCAGCGGTCTCCGCCGCAAAAAAACTCGGCAAAACGAAAGGCCTACTGCTTGCTCACACCAACAGCAATGAAGTTATGCTGCAAAAGATGGGCACCTCAAGTGCCGAGGCCGTCGGCTACGCCGCACTTGTTTTCTGATATGTTTCTTGCGGGGAAAGGTGCCGATAAAATGCTGATATGATTTTACAGTCAGCTTTGCTGTGCCATGCTCAAGAGACTGGGCATCTCTTTTGCCAAAAACTTATTAAAAAGCGGCTCCTGTTTCTTAATTTCTTTCCGGCGTTTTTCCATCACAGCACGAAATTGTTTCCCGGCTTCTTTTATGATCGTTCGAAATTTTATAGTTTTGAGTTTATGGGATTTGGGTCCTATAATGCGAAATCCCTGCGGCAAGCCGCTGAACCAACCTATTTCGAGCATTAAAAAATCATCTACGTTTTCAGTGTATGCAGGCTCGTCGTTACCAAAAGAGACATATAACACATCCACCTCTTCGTCATAATGATGGTTTATTTGGAGCTCTGGGCTTCCCATATAATTTCCCCTTTTTTCCGTTTTCTTGGGTTTGTATACACCGTTCGGATTCTTTTTGTTTTCCAATTAGCAAATACAAATATATAAACTCGACCTAAAACCGTGTTAGTGAGGTAGAAATCGTCAAAAAAGCGTTCATAAATAACTACATTTTTCTCTGTTTCGCTCCCAATTATACGGTCAGGGGCTTTTATTGTTTGTACTATCTTGCTAAATTGAGACTTAAAATACCCTCTTCCTTTATCCTTAATGATGTGCTGTAACCAAGTGCGTTCTGATAAAATAAGCTCATTTCCCTGATTATCCGTTATTGCGTATTCACCATTTTTGAATGAAGGCTCTATCATCCTTGAAATGTTACTTCTATGCTATTATACCAGAAAACACAACAGAAATCCAGAAAAATTTTTAATTTTCTGATTTTTAAGATTGTTCAGGCATCTTCCGGGTACCATATTAAGTTTTAGCCATTAAATGCGACAAGGAAAGCCAACGGTCGGATTCGAACCGACAACCACTGGTTTACAAAACCAGAGCTCTACCGTTGAGCTACGTTGGCATCTAAATCGTCAAGACAGCTTACGCCAGAAATGATAATAAAAACTTAAGCCTCAGTCACGCATTTTCTCAGAGAACCACGCTTTCAGCCCGGCCCTGCTATCCGTCAGCTCCTTTGCTACTCTGCGTAGTAGCTACGCTACGTAGCACGAGAATCGTTATTCTGCCGTAAGGCATCCCTGCCGGGATTTCGCAGATAAGCTAAGTAATAAACTCCCCCTACGAAAAACGCTCCTCCAATAATATTACCTAATGTAACAGGGACAAGATTTTCAACAAGGAACCTTGACCAGGTAAGGCTGCCCACCTCGACTAATCCCGCTGCATTAACAACTGCTGTGTTTCCTTTAAGAAACAAACCCATAGGAATGAAATACATATTTGCCACGCTGTGCTCAAAACCGCTTGCAACGAATGCCATGATGGGAAAGTAAATCCCAAAAATCTTGCTTATGGAATCCTTCCCCGCAATGGCCAACCAGACCGCCAGACAGACCAACCAGTTACACGCTATTCCTCTGCAGAACGCCTCTAAGAAGGAAAGGTTTACTTTTCCCGCTGCAGTCGTCAGGGCTGCTGCGCCAACGCCCAGATTCCCAACTTTCCATAGATTACTGTAGTACATAATGATAGCGAGCAATATTGACCCTGCAAAGTTTGCAAAATACACAAAAAGCCAGTTTCGTAACATCCCCACAACTTTAACCTTGCGAGCGAGAACGCCGGTTAGCATCAGGCAATTGCCGGTAAAAAGCTCAGCCCCTGCAAGAACAACAAGCATTAGACCGACGGTAAAGACGCTTCCACCCATGAACTTGGCAAAACCCACACCAAGGTACCTCGAGAGGTCATGTGTAACCATTGTGCATAACTCCGCACCGAAGCCAATGTACACTCCTGCTAACATCCCAAGTAGCACCATAGGCAATATTTGAAGTTCTGATTTGTTCTTACTACTCTCTACAACGCTTTCTGCTACTTCCTTCGGAGACAAAAACCCGTTCATTGTATTCTACTCCTGACTCGTGCTACGTTTCAATCAGACTTATTAATCTGTCCTTCGCCTCCCGCAGCCTGTTTACAAGCTCGCCGCTGGCTTCAAAGACAGGCTTATTACATAAATCTGCCTCCTGCACTAAAGGACTGTAATTGATATTAGCCAGAATCGGCATAGTTAATTGAGATTTTATCACCTCAACCTGAACCACATCTGTAATCTTATTCGCTATTGCCGCCACGTGTTTTATCCCCAGTTCGCCTCCCATCCGTGCGATTGTTTTTGCGGTTTCAATACTTCTTCCCCCCGGTTCAGTAACCACCACCAAAGCATCTATCCCTTCAATGCTTGCTCTGCCCATAAACTCCACCCCCGCTGCCAAATCAATCAGAACAATTTCCTGCCGTCCTAATATAGTGTGGCCAACCAGAGCCTTCAAAAACGCTCCTTCCGGACAGGCGCAACCCGCACCAGCTTGTGTAATACCG
>CAZTWR010000009.1:17173-21712 GCA_964618055.1 uncultured Pirellulales bacterium
CGCTCGCCTCAACCCAGTATTTCTCAGGCAAATCACCAACCTTGGGGTTTAACTTGAAGTATGCTCCTACCGTCTCTCTCCCGGTGCCGGTGCGCTCGGCAATTAATTGCTTCATTTTTATAAGCGGCTCAGGACTCTGCTCAGAAGATATGCCAAATGCCAAAGCAAGGTTGGTATTTGGGTCGGCGTCAATAGCCAGAACATCGAATCCTTCCTCAGCAAATAGCTGCGCCCAAATAGCACAGACTGTCGTCTTGCCTACACCACCTTTACCACCAACTGCTATTTTTATCCCATTAGAAATTTTCGTTCCTTTCATTATGATTCCCCCTTATAACATTCACAACAAGGTTTATCAATAATTAGCAATCAACAGTGACAAGATGACAGTCTAACCGGACTTGGCAGATGCCTTTACCAATGCCTTGATGGCCAGATTAGCAGCCGACCACAACGCATCAAGTGGCAATTGTGCTGCTGCGCTTTCGTCGAACAGGATTGATGCTCGCGCGCCGAATTCATCATCGCCTTGCCAAATCACTATTGTCAAAGGAACACGCGGCAAAACATGCAATTCGATGCAGGCATCGCCGAATTCACGCCGCTCGGCGGCGAATTCATCCATAACCTCATATAACCGTTCGGGACATTGACCAAAGACTTCTTCTAATTTTTCGGTAGCGAGTTTGTGTGGCCCTCTGAAAAAAAACTGCCCTCCCGGCAAAGTTTGTGCCGGTGTTAGTTTGCCGGCAACCAGCAAATCTTGAGAATTTATCAGGTACGCAAGAATACAAAGCTCCTCGGAAAACCCCACCGCCGAAGAATGCTCCGCCAACAGTACCTGTCTCTCCGAGAGATTAACTATATATTCGCTGTTCAGCAGTATTATAATGTAACGCTCCGGGTTTGGCAAATATCGGCACTTCGCCCGTTGAGCGGTTTTTTGCCCGTCAAGTTCGAGAAGTTGCTGCCAAAGACCCTCATTTGCCATTTCGCTGCGTACCTTATCCGTTTTGCGAGTGTTGAATACTTTTTGCCAAAGTATACAATATCACTAACAATCAAGTCATCAAAACTTCATAATATCGAACGCAATTTATTTACGCAACAAATCTCACTGCCCCCCCGGTTCCCATTTTGCAATAAATCGCAAAACGAGAGCCTGTCGCGAAGCCAAATATGCTAAAAGCCCGAATATGCTAAAAGATGGCAAAAAAATACTATGAAATTGCTTAAAATATCGAATATAATCTATTTTTTTACTTTATAGCTAAAACGGTTTAGAAAGGACTATCGGGTATAATTAACTCTCAGGGCCCTTTTCAACGTGAATCTATCGTAACTATCTGTACCCTACATATTAACGAAATTGTTGAAATAGGAGACAAAGAACCGTTCAAAGCAGCAAACGTATAAATAAGCAAGGTAGAACTTTGGTAGGAATATAATCAGGAACCAGCGAATTTCCTCATCCTGAAGAGCGAGAGATGTTTTCTAATTATTTCGGAGGAAAAAATGGATAAAGCCATTGTGGTAAATATCGAAAAGTGCCTGGCATGTAAAAGCTGTGAGATAGCCTGTGCCCTCGAACATTCAAAATCAAAAGTGCTTGAAGAGGCCGTGGCCGAATCACCAAGGCCCCAGCGGATGGTTACGGTAGAGCCAGCAGGCGAGTTCGGAGTGCCAATTCAGTGCAGACACTGCGAGGCACCGCCCTGTATCGAGATTTGCCCAACCGGCGCTATCCAGCGACAAAATGAACAAAGCCCTGTTACGGTTGACCAGGATTTGTGTATCGGATGCAAGTTATGTATGCTTATCTGCCCTTTCGGGGTGCTGCGAATCGGCCCAGAAGGACGAGCTATTACTAAGTGTGATATGTGCTGGCAGCGCTTGGAGGATGGGCAGGAACCGGCCTGTGTTGAGGCCTGCCCAACCAAAGCACTGAAGCTGGTCTCGCTCGAGGAAGTTACAAAGCCGAAACGCACAGCAGCTTCAAAAAAACTCGCCAAAGAAATCAAAAAGAAAAGTAAAAGCGAGGAAAAATAGCAGGTGAAAAGAATAGTTGTTATTGGTGGTAGTGCTGCAGGGATGATGGCTGCAATAGCCGCTGCCAAGCAAGACCCAAGCGCTGAGGTAACGGTGGTAACTGGCGACCGCACCCCTTACCGCAGACCTGCCATACCTGCGTTGATTGCCGGTTACATAACAGGGCCGGCAGGGGCAAAAATCTTCTCCCCCAAGACGTTGACCCGCTACAATATTAAACTGATTTGTCCCGCTGAAGCTACAAATATCGACCCGGAAAGCAAAGTCATTTCCATTTTATCCAATAGTGAAGAAGAGAAACTGGCCTACGATGCTGCGGTGATTGCAGCCGGAGCTTATCCGCTGATACCAAAAATTCCCGGCTCTGATAAAAAAGGAGTTTGCACCTTTACCACCTACGAAGCAGCTGCTGAAATTGTTCAGACAGCAAAGAGTGCAGACTCTGCCGTGGTGATAGGGGCCGGCTTTATCGCTCTGGAAATTGCCGAGGCTCTGATGCATAAAGGTCTGGATGTTTATTTCAACGTACGTTCCAGAATTCTTAGAAAGCTGCTTGAGCCGGAGGTTTCGGAGTTTCTCACCAAAAAGTTTGAACGGCAGGGGTTGAAAATGCTAACCGGTGAGGCAATCTCCGAAATCGGTGGAGCCGACCACGTTGAATATGCCCTCCACAAAGGCAGCAAAATTGCTGCCAATCTTGTGGTAGTAGGCACGGGTGTAAAACCGAGTGTCGCTCTCGCTGAGAAATGTGGTATCGAGCTGGGTTTAACCAGCGCTATCAAAGTCGATAATCGGATGCAAACCTCCGCCGCGGACATATACGCAGCAGGGGACTGCGCGGAAAGTCCCGATTTGGGTACGGGCAGATTCGTCTATATGCCGGTAGGAAGTGTAGGGGCCTGTGCGGGAAAAATAGCAGGTGCAAATGCAGCAGGAGCAAACCAACAAACCAAAGGCTTCCTGCGCGCCCAAGCTGACCAGATTCTCGGATTGCAGATTTTCAGTATCGGACACAGCACCACCACTGCTGAGGAAGTTAGCTTGAAGGTCAGGGCGCACGATTTAACTGTTCCTCAGTCGGCGATAAAAAACAGAGCAACAGGTGCGTTTGAGGTGGCGAAAATTCTAACTGACCCCCACGATAGAGTTGTGGGAGCTCAACTTGTAGCCAAAAAGCACGGCTCGCAGTTTGCCTGGCAGCTATACAAAGCAGTGCTTGAGGCAGAAGACAGAAAAGAATTCCTGCGGCGGTTTAATTCACCTCGGACAAAAGTAGCCGAGGCCTTAGTGCATGCCATAAAGTCAACAGTTGTGGTTGAAAGCGTAGGGGAAGATAGGGCATTAGCGCTGGCTGATAGAGTCGGTCAAGAAAACATAAATTAGTAAAGTGAGGAATTGTTATGGACCCAAAAAAACGTAGCAGCGACAAAGCAGCACAGGAAATGCTCAAATATATGGAAGAAGCCGGGCTGGAAAACGCCTGGGACAGGCTTGAGGCCCAGGAACCTCAATGTGGATTCGGCAGACTCGGGATATGCTGCCGGAATTGCGCTATGGGGCCGTGCCGGATTGACCCCTTTGGAGATGGGCCGCAGGCAGGTGTATGCGGCGCCACCGCTGATACCATTGCAGCAAGAAATCTGATACGGATGGTTGCCGGAGGTGCAGCGGCGCATTCTGACCACGGTCGTGACATCGCGCACACATTCAAGTTAGCAGTTGAAGACGAGAATTCCGACTATACTATCAAAGATGAGCGGAAATTGCGGGAAGTGGCGGCAAGATACGGCATCGAGACAAAAGACAGACAGACAAAAGACATTGCCAGTGACCTGTCTGAGGCAGTAATGATTGATTTCGGCAGGCAGGATGGGACACTTGTCAGTGCGGCGTCTTATCCGCCGCCAGCCAGGCAAAAGGTCTGGAAAGAATTGGGCGTAACTCCTCGTTCGATTGACCGTGAAATTGTTGAGATTATGCACAGAACGCATATAGGCGTGGGCTCAGATTACAAGAATCTTGTAAAGCAGGGCCTGAGAGCGTGTCTGTCCGATGGATGGGGCGGTTCGCTTGTAGCAACGGAGCTTTCGGATATTTTATTTGGTGGCCCACAACCAATTCGGTTTGGTGCCAATCTCGGCGTCCTTGACGCTAAACAGGTCAATATAGTTGTCCACGGTCACGAGCCGACCTTGTCGGATGTAATCGTGGCGGTTTCGCAGGAACCCGAACTTATAAAAATGGCCGAGGACAAAGGGGCCAAAGGTATCAACATCGCCGGTATGTGCTGCACGGCAAATGAGATACTGATGCGCCACGGTATCCCTGTCGCAGGCAACTTCCTGCAGCAGGAATTAGCCGTGATGACCGGGGTGGTGGAATTGATGGCGGTGGATGTGCAGTGCATTATGCCGGCGCTTGGCTCACTGTCCGGCTGCTTCCACACAAAGCTTATTACAACCTCGCCGAAGTGCAAAATCGCTGGCGCAG
>CAZTWR010000010.1:0-21036 GCA_964618055.1 uncultured Pirellulales bacterium
AAAAGTATCTGATATTGCGCTTCTTGAAAACCTCAAGAATTTTAGCACAATACTCTTCGTCCGGCTTGTCCCTGCTCGAACCCAGCGCCGAACATGGTGAAGCAGCTACTTTTTCTAACTCCTTGGCTGACAACTTCTTCAAATCGATAATCTCATCTTTAACGATCCCGGCCACAGCGTGTATGGCGCCATAGAGATTTTCAATCTCAGGATGTTTGCGAGCTTCTTCGATAACGCCGACCAGAGACTCATTTATCACGGCGGTTGGTCCGCCGGATTGGCCAACTACAGCATTTGCCATTTCGTAAATTCTCTGTCTAAAAGTAACCTTTTTCTTTAGCCATCTGGACAGGTTATTATACAAATAGAATTTCAACAGGCAAGAATAAACACACCGCTCCTTTAGAGTTCAACGAAAAAGCCGGGAGTCCCAATGTAATTAGGACTCACAGCCTTATGTTCTCGCAAGACCAAGTCGAGTAATATTCTAATCACACCCAGGTGCGGTGCATTCCAGCCAGTGGTCGGCAACTATCGCAATGTCCCGAAAATCAACGTGACAGTCCTGATTCAAATCGCCCACTGGGTACGGATCGAACTCATGCGCGCCCATGTCCACGATGTCTGGGTAACCCGGAGCGGAATTGCCAGTATCAGGCTTTAGGGGGTGATCGAAAAATCGCGATTTACCATCGAGATCCAGAGGAGTCCGCTCGCTTGTGTCGCCGTCATTGTCAAGGTCAGCGGTATCGGCAGGCACGGCCGTATTATCGGCCGCATCGATGCATGGCGAAACGGCTCGGAGATGGTAATCATCATTGTCCGGATCGACGAACAGCGGGTCGAACTCGATGTTGCCCTCGCCCCAAATTAGCGTGCCTGCGTCGCTGGACACACCTTCCTCCCCGCCCATCACGTCACTGTACGAGACGGTAAGCGTCGAACTCCCTATTGCAATCTCCTGGCCACTACTCGCCCAGTCGCCCCAGAGGATGCAATTGATGATCGCCGCATTGCTGTCGTAGCAACAGAAGCCGCCGCCAAACCAGTCTGCTGAGTTATTGCTAAACGTGCAGTCGGTGATAGTCAGGTTGCTGTTTTTGCAGTAGACACCGCCGCCTGAGTAATTTGAATCGTTATCGGTGATTGTGCAGTTGATGATATTCGGGTCGCTGTAGTAGAAATAGGCGCCGCCGCCGAAGTAGCCATCTGTGGCGTTCCCTCCGATCGCGCAGTTGATGATAGTCGGGTTGCTGTTGTCGTAGCAGTAGATGCCGCCGCCCTGCGACGCGTTGGAGCTTGAGGTCTGGTCTACGGTGTTCTCCGTGATCATGCAGTTGGTGATCAGTGGGCTGCTGTCGTACTTACAGGCGATGCCGCCACCGTCCGCATAGTCACCCCGAACAGTGTTGTTCGTGATACTACAATTCGTGATTGTCGGGCTGCTATCGTACTTACAGTAGATGCCGCCGCCGTGTGCGTGGCTGTTGGCGACTGGGTTCTCTGCGATGTTTCCGCTAATCGTGCAGTTCGTAATCGTCGGGCTGCTGTAGTCCCAGTTGGCTATCCCGCCGCCTGATTTCCCTGAGTTGCCGCTTAGGCGGCAGTTGGTCAGTGTCGGCCTGCCGGAGTAGTTAAGCACTCCACCGCCCGCACACGTTGTGTTCGGATAAAGCCCCTCGTTGGCGTTGCCGGCGGTGACAGTGAAGCCGTCCAGCACGGCCGTCGCATCAGTCCCGCTGCCGGTAACAACGTTATAGCTGTTCTCACCGTTGTTGGCAAACCCGACATCATTGCCGTCGAGGTCACCGCTCAGGATAGTTTCGTTGGTTTCCCAATCCCGCTCATCGACGCTGGTCTCATCACCTGTAAACCCGCCATAAAGCGCAACGCCGTTGATAAGTTGAAAGGTCGCCGTTCGGTCGTCGGCCGTAACGTTGCCGCCTTCGTCCTCATCCGGCTTGTACATACCCTTCGCCACCCATATCTGGTCACCGCTTGCAGGCGGCTCGTACAGGGCATCCTGCAGATACATGTAAGCTGTATTCCAGCTTTGCCCGCCACCGGAGGGAGCGGCATCGGCATCAACGTAGATGACCTTTCCAGCGGCAACTGTGCAGCTGAAACCCAGTAAAATAATTGATATTGTAAGCAGATTTTTTAGATTTGGGGTCGCTTTCATTTTTCGTTCCTCCATTACTAAAAGATAAAGTTATTTTTTAATATGTGGCCTCATTAGCCTTATGGCTTTTCAGGGGGAACGCTAAAAGGACAGTATTTTAGCCCTCCTCTCCAATCAGAGCCATAAATACATAATCACCAATAATATAGGCATTTTTCTGCTATATTTCATCAAGAAAAATTTTAAAACCACGAATTCTCACTAATTTTTTCTTTTATTCGTGCCAATTCGTGGCAAAAAACAAATCCTTGTTATTCCTGTCCAATTTTTTGTGTTTTTTCGCGGCTATTTTTGATTTTTTCTCTGCGCTCTCTGTGGCAAATTCCTATTTGATTTCGACAGCACATCCCGGCGTTAGGAAATACAGCCATTTACCAATGATTTTGTCTTTCAAAATTGTCTCCGCCGCCCTGCCGTAAAGTTCCAACTGCTGGCGATAAAGTTCCGCATGCTCACAAGCTTCTTTGGCGGTTACATCATCGGTCTTAAAATCTATTACCAGCAAGCCCTGCGGTGTTTGAATTAACATATCAATTATCCCTTGAACAACAACGATTTCGTCGCTCGTCGCTCGTCGCCCGTTGCCTAAATCGCTTAATTTGCTGGCAGGTAAAGCAAAAGTAAACGGCCATTCGCACCAAACATCAGGGTAAGAATTCATAACCTCTCTACCTAACTTGCTCTCGAAAAATCTGATTATCGAGCCTGTATTAATATGCTCAGCAACAGCTTCTATTATTGCCTCATCAGCCAGAAGTTTTTCTTTTGTTTTCTCGATTACTTCTTTCGTTACGCCCCTGCCCAAATCAAGCCGTGAAATTACAAGGTGCGTAGCTGTGCCGATTAGCCGACCGTAAACCAATTCAGCCGAGCCGGCGGATAAAACTGCTTTGGGCCTTCGCTCCAATGCCCTCGAATAATCGATTCTTGCGTATTCGTCCTCTCGATGTGTAAGTTGCGTTACCGATTGCTTGGCAGGCAGAAGCGGCGCATCGCCGAATCCGTATCGCCAGGCCAGAGACTTCTTCACTTGCGACAGCAGCTTTGCCTCTCTTGGTTTTGGCTGCGAGCTTCTTATAACCAGCTTAGACCGGCGACATTTGCTGTCCTTTAGTTCGTGGATATATCTGCAAAGCCCCTCAAGTTCCCCCTGGTCATAAAGTTTTACACTGAACAAACCATCGCCGCCCCCAGCCGCTAATCCTGTTTCAAAGGCCTTGTGCAAATTCTTTTGGTCGGAAAGCCCATAGAGAATCCACTCCAGAGGACTCTGACACCGCCGAAGTTGCCAATCGCCAATGGGCTCGTCGCCGAAGAAAAAACCATCGCAAATAACATCCCGGCAATTTTTTCTCTTCTCCGTTGCGCTTAAAATAAGCCGCTCTCTCGCACGTGTCATTGCAACATAAAGAATACGCATTTCCTCTGCCAAGGCTTTGGACAGTTTCTGCTCTGCGATAACTTGGTGGGCGAGTGAGCTCAGCTTGGTATTCGACTTACGGTCAATAATCTGCAGCCCTAATGTATCTTTAACATCAGCAAGAAAATCTTCCCGAATCTCTCTCTTATTGAACTGACTATCCAGCTCAGCTAAAAAAACAACTGGAAATTCAAGACCTTTGCTCTTATGAACACTTATAATCCGGACGGCATTTTCAACTGAACTATCCGGCTCAGCAGGTGACCAATCCTGCCCTATCTCCTGAAGCCCCTCGATAAATTCGACAAAACGTCCTAATGACAGCTTCCCGACACTACTGGCGAAACCTTCAAACTGAATTGCTCGCTCGTGGAGTTTAAGCAGATTAGCTTTGCGCACCTCCCCACTTGGTAAAGACGAAACAAATGACAAAAAGCCTGTCTGGCGATAGATTTGCCAAATCAAATCAGCCAGATTACCACCCCGCGCAACACTACGCCATTGCTCAATCTGCTCAAGTGCCTTTTTAAGCTTTTCAGCCAGCTTTACATCCGTCCCAGGAGCAGAGTATTCAAGCATGCAATCGTAGAAATTTTTATACTGCTCGTCTGTCTTACTAGCTCTCCGTAAGGAGTCCCTAGGACTGCCACAGGTATGAACTTTTATCTTCGCCAGTTCGGTGTCACTGACCTTAAAAAACGGGCTTCGCAATATAGCCGCCAATTCAATGTCACGCTGCGGGTTATCCAGCACTTTCAGCAGACAGAGACAATCGCTGATTTCAGTCGTCTCAAAATAGCCCGCTGTAGCTTGACAGCTGACAGGCACACCCGCCAATCGGAAAACCTCAACATAATCGTTCGCCTTTTTAGCCAGCGAACGCATTAGTACCACAATGTCACGATATTCAACTTCCCTTTTTTCGCCTCTCTGTTTATCGTATATTTGAAACTCTGGCTTACCCGTTTCTGCTCCAACCATTTGTCTTATACGCTGGGCAATCATCGCTGCCTGACGCTGGCGAGAGCTGAAAATATCTTCACTTCCTTCTGCAGTTTCTCTCGCCTCGTCGCTTTGCAAATCCTCACCTTTGTTCTGCCGTAAGGCATCTTGACGATTTTCATCAAGTATATGAAACTCGACAACGCCCTTTTCATCACTTCTCGACCCTTCAGATTCATCTCCAAACGCCGGTCTCAACTTAGCTAACTCATCGTAATCGATTTTTGCAAAAGAGGTGGTCATTGTCCGTCCGAATACTTTGTTGACAAAATCGAGGATACCCTTAGCCGAACGGAAATTCGCATTTAGGTCAACCCGTAATCCGCCAGATACGTCAGCCTTGCCAATGGACGCAGGTTTTAAGCGCTCGAGAAAGATCTCCGGCTCAGCTCCTCGCCATGCATAAATACTCTGTTTAACATCACCGACAACAAAGACATTTCCGCCGCAGCTAAGCATATCGAGTATGGCTTGCTGAACAGAGTTAATATCCTGATATTCGTCAACAAATATATACTTATACCTTTGCCGCAGCGCCAAAGCGCTCTCCGACGGCAATAGCTTCTCATCCGGAGAATTCTCATCAGCCAAAAGCTTCATCGCGTAACGTTCAAGGTCAGCAAAATCCAGACAGTTAACTCCCTTTTTTGCCTGAGTGTATAACTGGTCGAATTTCTTAACAAGCTCAATGAGCACTCTTGTCTGCAGGCTCACAGCTCTGCCGACTCTGTTGAGATAATCTGGATTTAATATGGCAAGCTCCGAAAGTTTTTCAAAGGCATCTACAGCTTTTTTTACTCTTTTTTGTATAAGTTCAGCTATCGTCTTTGGTGCCTCTTTGGGCTTATTGACTCTCGGCTTGTCAAAATTCCTTATTTCTTTAGCGCATTTATCCCAATCACCAGCTTTTAAAAGTTCAGCGCACCGCACCACCGGCTTTATAAAAACATCTTCACACCTCACAGCCCAACCTCCGCCGGGACAGCTGTTTTCGTAAAGTTTTTTAGCATGTTGAAACTGACTGAGAATGCTCTTCAATTTCTCCGCAACAATTCGTTTTTGTTCTTCACCCAGTCCGGAAGTGAAAGGACTGACAGCTCCACTAAGCTGTATCGCTCGCTCATACCAGCTCTCTCGTGAAATTACACCATCTAAAAAATTGCTCAAACTTATTATCCTTGCAAGAAAACCATCATTTGTCCGAAGGTCCCGCCGCCAGAGAAGCTGCCCCAGCCCCTGGGTTAAATTACTTTGCTGCCACGCCCACTCGATTGTCTTCTCGAGTGCCTCTGCTTTCAGTAGTCTCGCCTCATCGCTGTCGATTATCCCAAAAGTTGGGTCAAGGCCGAGCTTGTAAAAATATTCGGTAATAAGTCTTTTACAGAATGAATGTATCGTACTGATATCAGCACCTTGTAGTAGAATAAGCTGTTCACGAAGATGCTGGGCCTTAGTTTCCAAAAACGCTGCTCTTAGTTGCTCGGCAATTCGCGAGCGCATCTGTTCGGCAGCCATCTCCGTAAAAGTCAATACGACTATACTCCAGACATCAGGACATATACTTTTGTCGGATACTATATCGACGCACCGACCCGACAGGACCGCTGTTTTCCCCGTCCCGGCTGAGGCGCTTACCAGAACGTCGCTGCCGCGCGCACCAATCGCTTGCCTCTGCTGCTCTGTCCACTTAATTTTCTCTTTAGCCATCGACAGCCTCTATTTTTTCAAGAACCTGGTGTTTATTCAGTGGCTCTAAAAAACTGTAGTCGTTTATCTGCCAGTCGAATCGGCAAACCGATTTATATTTGCAATAACTGCAGGGTGATTTTTGATTTAAACGATATGGCTCGACATCGATTCTGCCTGAGAGAATTTCCTCAGACAAGTGGATTATTTTTTTCTCGGTAAATTTAAGAATCCCTTCAAAGTCAGCAGGTTTTAACGCTCCTCGTTTCTCATAATGACCGTATGGCTCCCCGTCTTTCGTAACGTAAAAATTATAAAACTCACTCTCCCTTGAAGCCGTCCCATCAAGCTGCTTAGCAAAGCTGCCGTTGAATATCCCCTTTGCCTTATAATCAAAACCTTTAGCTTTCTCTAAAAACTCATCGATTGTGACTTTTGTGGGACTGACTTCGACCGGCATATAAAATGCCCCTGCTATATTTTTCACTTTGTATTGCGAACCGGATGTGTTGCGAACAGCTAACATATAAATCGGCAGTTGCATATCCAGCCCATAGTAAAACTCCGACCAGCTAAAAGATTTCGCCCTGCGTTTATAATCAAAAACAATCGCAATTTTTTCACCATCCGACTCTGTAACATCAAGCCGGTCGATTTTGCCGTTCAAGGCCACTACCCTGCCGTTTGGCAGTTTAATTTTGTATTCGCCAATGTTAACGGCGCTGTCCTTCCCGTCAAGGCTCGGCCTTGCCGAGACTGGCACTTCGCCGAACGAAACCTCCGACCAGCTTGGCTGAAAACTTCCTGCACAAACCATCTCCTTAATTGCCTGAACACAATCCTCAAGGACCTCGCTGGCACAGTGGATGATAAATGCATTATGTGCTGAACGACGCAAAAAGTTCGATATAAAAGGGTCTTCCCCGACAAACTCTGTTATTTGTTCTCTTAGAAGTCTCAGAAGCTCCTCGTCTGGAACTGCCGCAAAATCTTTTTTTACCGAGTTAAGTCGCTTCAACAAAGCATCCAGAACGCGATGATAAAAAATGCCGAGGTCCAGCGGCTCAAACTTAAATTCTTCTCGTTCCTCCAATTCCAGTACATATCTGGCAAAATACTGATATGGACACGCCGCAAAAGTGCCCAGTCTCGTCGCTGAGTTTCTTACCTGCCTTTCCCCCTTCTCACCGAAAAGTTTTTCAACTATGTTGACGTCTAACTGTGCACGATTGTCGTAATTTATCGCCGAAATAACATCTGCCCCCAATCTTGCAAGTTCTTCATCCGAGGCAATATCATCTAATAACTCACAAAGCTGCTCTCTCCCCCTCACTTCAGCTAAAAAAGCATCTTTGCCTAACTGGCCACAGAGCAAATCAGCAAGGTCGCTTTCGCTATGGACTTGGTCAATATCGTTTTTGTATTCTGCAATTGACTCCTCCTCGAGATTTTCGAACAACGATTCCAGATTATCTATGAATTGCGAGCGAATTATGGCACTACCCCTTTCATCAGTCGAAGGATACGTAACGCACAGAAACTCTCTTGGTCGTGTAAATGCAATATAGGCCAGGTATTGCCGCTCAGCTAACTTTTGACTGGCCGCCGCTGCCAGCGCAAAATTTGCATCTTCAGCGGCCTTCCTGTCCTCATCGGTCAGTATGCTACTTGAACTCACTGGAACCGGAAACTCCTTTTGGGTGGCACCTATGAGAAAAACTGCTTTCAAATCGGGATGGCGACTACGTTCAATAGAGCCGACAAGTACCTGGTCTAAAGTCGGCGGAGTAAAAGCCAGCGTCATCTGCGAAAATGCAGAACTGATAATCGCAAGATAATCCTCAGCCGTCTCCTCTCGGCCGTCAAAAACCTCCACAAGTTCATCAAATATATCTAAGAGCTTATCGTAAAACTGCCGGTGTTCATTGACAGCAGTGTAATCTTTTCGCTCAGTGGCCTCTTCTATCCGTTTGCCGATTTCCCCGCGAATGCTCAAGCCCTCAAGAAAATCAAATATAATCCGCACAAACTCTTCGGCACTCATCGTCCTTGTTGGACTATCAACAGGGCAGAGTTTATCTCTAAGTTCAAGCAAAGGCCCGCTGACTTTCAGCCGGATTCGGTTCACACGCTTCTCGTTGAACTTCTCGTTTTCGTCGCCTGCAAAGTGCCAGTCTTGTCCGCTTGTCCAGTCGCTCCCCGCTATCCCGAAAGCGAGACAGTAATTCTCCAGCAAATCAATCTCGCAGCGCTCTATTGGCATCAGGTCCGTCTTAAGAAAGCCGAAGATGTCGCTGTGAGAAAAACCATTCAGCACCGCCTGCAAGGCCGAACAAATCAGACCAATGGCCGGGTATTGATTCAGGTTCTTCCGCTTATCAATAAAAAACGGTATGCCGTAATCATCAAAACAAGCCCTTATATAGTGTTCATAACGGTCGATATCAGAAGCGATAACCGCAATGTCACGGTATCTATAATTCTTTCGCTTGAGCAACTGCAGTATCTCTCTTGCAACAAATTGGACTTCGGCACGGGCGTTGGGTGCTGATATAATCCGAATGCTGCTCGCCCTGCGTAGCCCCTTGGGCGAAGCGGGGTCCTCCGCTGGTATTTTTAACGGCTCAAACTTAAAAATATCACGCTCGATATGGGTAAGCTCTCTGCAGCAGGAAAACCTAACTTCCTCCTTCAGGATTACCGGCTTGGCTAACCGCAGCTTGTTCTTTTTTATTCTCTCGATAAGCTCAGTGTATGTTCGTTCCGTCGGACCGAATATACTCGCTGGCTCAAGCTTCGCTATATCGGGATTTACCAAATCAATATTTGACGGGTCCAGGCAAAGCGCAATTTGAGCATCCACCACCACTCTCAGCAGCTCAGTTAAAATGGCAAGCTCAGACGTCGTAAACCCTGCAAATCCATCGACCCATAGCTTTGCACCTTTAGCCCAGGCCGCAGTAGCCACACCCTGGGTGCTGCGGGCCAGTTGGACATCAGGGTCGATAAACCTGCCCTCGATAAACTTCAAATATTCCCGCAAAACCAGCCCAATATCGGCAAATTTAAGTGTAGCCAGACTATTACGTTCGTCTTTTTGCAGCTGATTCAGTAACTGGTCAATATCTTCCGGCGTCTTTGCATACTGATGCAGCTCAGCCACTGTTTCCGCCATTTGTCGGCCCAGCCCGGGAAAACCTGCTGATGAGCCGAACACTTTTAATTTACTTTTATTATCTCGCAAAATCCTCTGGATTATCATTTGTTGGCCGATACGTGTTACAGCCGGTTTTGCCGTGTTTTTACCTGACAGCAAAAATTGCAGACGGGCAAATGAAAGCACACACAATCTGTGGTACCCCCCTACTCTTTTATCGCTCAAAATCGCACGCTCTGCCTGATATGTTGCTTGTTCCGGAACCAGCAGAATCAGCGGTTGGTTATCATCCTGTGGCTTAGCCACCGAATCTACCAGAGCATCCACTATCGCATTTATGCAATAGCTCGTCTTGCCCGTCCCGCTTCTGCCAAGAATAAATTGAACTGCCATCTGAATCGTCCCGGATTTGAAACTATTCTTCCCCCCTTTTTACCACAACTGGCCATTGTTTTCAATCCGCTTTAACTACCCCTCATAGATTTGAAATTCCATCCCGGACAGAAAATCCTCCTTCGATATTCAGCCCCACGCCTGTCCTGACGCTTTCTATCGGGGTTTTACATGTAGGATTGCCTTTTATGTTTAGCCCCGGTCTCTGGCCGGGATTTCTTTTCGTTTAGCCGTCGCCGCCACGGCGACGCAACGCGAATGCGTCATTCCGAGCGCAGCCGAGGAATCTATTACCATCCGTCATCTGTCTTCTGTCGTCTGTCTTCTATTATTTCAACGGCCAGTCATACGGACAATAATAGAGCCATTCATCGACAAACAGTTTCAAATCGAGCAAGTCAACGATATTATCCTCATACAAGTCAGCAGGCAAACCACTTCCTGTTTCAAGCCAGTATTCTGCAAACCTTGCAAAGTGGCGGAAATCGACCACACAGGATGGCTCGCCCGGCCAGAAACCGCCAAGCAACTCGTAATCACCGCCGTACGAATAAGCTGCATCCGGCTGACCTATCGTGCCGCGAAGAATATATTGCCCGCCACTGCTTACCCCACCACCGCCGTCGATTGTGTGCCAGCTCAAGTCATAACCTCCACCGCCCTGTGCCAGTGCAAACGAGATGGCAAACACCGTAACCCAAAGCATCATAATGGAGCCGGCTATGGCAAGTTTGCGAACTTCTGCCGCCATATTTTTACCGTAGATTCGCTTCATAGCCTACCTGCCTTTCCTTTTATTTTGCGGGTTTTATCAGAAAGTACGTTGCTCTCTATGCCTTTTTCCTCTGACAGACCGTAAGCTTTTGGATGCAGGTAGAAGCCGCGCTCTTTGACGGGCTTATCCACCTCGACTTGTATACGATTATCCTCAGCAAAGGCATCTTTGCGAATGCCCGTCACCTGCCAAGAAACCTTCACCCGTGGCTCATCAGTCTTAATCGAGAACTGGGTACCATTGATTTCTTCTGAAACAATAGCTTGGGCAAACTGGCCGATAACCGTCAGTTGGTACCGGAAATCTTTGTTCAGGGCCGAGAAGTACTCCGGCAGTTGAACGATGGCATCACCGTTTTCGTCCGTTGTCACATTACCATTGTAAACATTCATCATGTCCGGCGACTCAACAAATGAGTGGTAGAGGTATTTGTTTTCAGGATCAAGCGGATGGTCGATCTTGAAAGAGCCAGCACCTTTGGAAAGGGTGCCAGTGACATTGACATTGCCTGCAAAATATCCTGCCCAATTTACTGCTCCGCCACTTGCGGTTCCGTATACGCCTAAGTTGGTACCTGAACCGTCCGCATCCGCAAGGATACCGTAGTTGGTTCCTGAGCCGCCAGATACCTCACCCCTAACTCCGTAGTAGTAGTCGCTGCCAATCGGGTCAACTCTCCCGACCACTCCGGTAAATCCGCCTACGAACCAGCCTCCGTAGCCGTAGTAATCCTGAGGAGCACAATGGCCAAAGACTGCCGAGGCATCATACCCACCACTACCCGGTGTACTCAGCATGAACCACATCTGCGTTACTACTTGGGTAGTCAGTTCTGAATGAACCCCCGAAAAGGCTGTTTGAATAAACTTGAAGCATACCATTTACGATTGAGTAGCCGTCGCATTGGATTCCATAATTTGTCCCGTCCTTAGAATAAGCCCAAACAGCGGGAGATTCCGCATGGCTGGTTCTGAAATAACCACCCGAACCGCTATTGACAGTCGAGTTATGGTTGCCATACACACCATGCCTGCTTTCCGCAGCTGTAATACCATAAACCCCATGTCCTTTGTTACTTGAGCCACGGACACCAGGTGAATCACCGTTGGTATGACCCATAATCGCATTTCCCCCAGTACCATCGGTATTCGTCACATCAAGCATGGGGCTGGATGTACCTGATATGTCAACCGCTACGGAACTTGAGCTTCCTCTATTACAGACACTTTGAAGAGTATCCGTCTCTGCATAACTGGTCAAGTATCCTGCGTCATTATTCAGCAAACTCACATTTTCCCCTTCAAACATTACAGTGCTTGGTAATGAGGTTAAATATCCAGCGAGAGAATGATCGCCCCAACCATAAGATGTATTCCAATTGGTAATATCTGTACCCTGAATAGTTGAAGCTGAGCTTGCAGTGAATATAGGATCTGTTTCTGCATAACCGGTCAAGTATCCTGCGTCATTATTCAGCAAACTCACATTTTCCCCTTCAAACATTACAGTGCTTGGTAATGAGGTTAAATATCCAGCGAGAGAATGATCGCCCCAACCATAAGATGTATTCCAATTGCCAATATCTGTACCCTGAATACCCGAAGCTGAGCTTGCCGTGAATATAGGATCAACTTCCGTATAGCTACCAGCGGTTACTGCATAAATCGCATATGGTGTTGGCGTAACCTCCTGTCGTGGGCTCAACGTAGTATAGACGTTGGGATCATTCAAGTCCCCTAGTCGAACGCCAATCTCCAGCCAGCGAGCCTCGCCTGTAAATGCGTTAGCATCGTTGAAATCCAGTTCCACAGTAAAATAGGCGTCGATTACGTCGACATCGGCTACGTTAACGTCAGTTCCTACTTTGCTGCCTCCAACACTGGTATCATAGAGCTTGAACGCAAAATCATAGAGACCATTCGCCACATAGTTGGCGTCATACAGATGCCCCTGATAGGTAAAGGCGGTCCCCATCGGTGCCGCTCTGGCAAACTGGGCCGGCCAGACCAAAAGACCCAAAGCCAGAACACAAATTGTTAACATTCTTGTAGTTTTCATTTTTCCCCCTTTCAAAGATTGTTAATATTTCGCGGCGCACCCGGTGCGCACCGCTATCTACTCATAAAGTTTCCTGGAATTAGCGCAATAATATCACATACTACCTCCTGCTTTCGGTGCTTTGAAAGATAATAGAATTCTACGTTTTTACACCCCGCTGTCAAGGATATTTAAAAAATTCCAGACTTGAAATTAGGAGGACTACAACTCGTTCGAGATACGAGATACTCTGTTAATCTTGTCAAAAAAAAATTCGCGTTCTTCGTGTCTTCGTGGCAAATAGTAGTCTGTGTTAATACGCGTCTAAAACAACTTCTCTGACGACATACGATATACGCAATACGATATACGAAACAAAGCCAGAATCACGAAGCTACATGCCGGCTGAATTCAAGCACCTTCGGCCCAATCAGCTTCCGGTAATCTGCCATACTCATCCGTATCGACTTCTCGTGCGTGCCGCCCTGGAACATAATATGGTCGTCCTGCTCTAATACCTTGTCCATAATTGTAGGCAAATCATATAGGTTCCCAAAGGGCGGCTGCGCTCCCAGCTCACAGTCACCGAATATCTTACCAAGCTCCTTCTCCTCTGCCAGCTTCACTGATTTAGCCTTCAGCTGGCTTTTCAAGCTCTTCAGGTCAATATTATAACACGCCGGAAGAACACACATCACGTACTTACCATCGGCTTTGACTACCACTGCTTTGGCCACGTATTTCCCCGGCTCATGCTCTTCCGCCGCTATTTCCTGCGCCGTGAACGCTGCTTTGTGCTTTGTAACCTTGTATTTTACTTTCGACTTGTCCAAGAATTCTATTACTCCCATATCAGGCCTCCAAAAAATGCAAGAAATTTCCTAATTGCAAATTCTATACGCAATTACTTTTATCCACGAAAATCCACCGTGTCAATCGCCGATATTAAAATTCTTTCACCTCTTCTGACTCACCCACGGCACCTTTTCTCGAATCCCAGCGATTTCATTTATCGTTGCTTTTCGCATGAAATACTGATAGTCTACTTGCGCTAAAACTTTAGCGAGCTGAATGTCCTTTTGTTGCTGGTCTTAATAACTGAGAAAGCTGATATGGCACTAAAAGTGATTGGAATTTCGGCAAGTCCGAGGGTCAACGGCAACAGCGATTTACTTCTGCGCCAGGCTTTAGCAGGAGCCGAATCAGCTGGCGCACGGATTGAATATCTCCGATTGTCGGATTTCAAAATCGCACCGTGTATCGAGTGCAATTCTTGTTACAAAACCGGCAGTTGTGTAGTTGAAGACGATTATCACCTCCTCTCAGCAAAGATGCTCGATGCCGACCGACTGATTTTCGCAACACCAATATTTTTTATGGCTGTCTGTGCACAGGCCAAAATCCTCATCGACCGCTGCCAGTGCCTTTGGGCCCACAAGTACGTCTTGAAAAAGCCCCTCATCAACACCGCCGGTCGCGACAGACGGGCAATGGTTATCGCTGTAGGCGGCTCAAAAAGCAAAAAGATGTTCGAAAGCATCCGCCTGACGATGAAATATTACTTCGATGTCCTGGATATGAATTACGCAGCGAGCTTGTTTGTAAACAGGATGGAGGACCCAGGCCAGGTTAAGAAACATCCTTCTGCAATGAAGGAGGCTTTTCGCCTCGGCCAGCAGTTAGCTGCCGCCGACACCCCCCCACCTGAAAAACCAATCGATATTGAACTGACTTGACTTTTTCTTTACTTCTTACATTGAATTTTATATTTCGGTCATTTGAATTTGTTTCCACCGTTAGGTATCCTGTGGAGGATTTCGTGCTTCGGATTTCGAATTTCCTTTCCCACCTACTCCAGCTCAAAACTTTTTTCTGCTCTCTGTTTCTTCAAAAGACTTCGCTTTCTCTTTTCTTCCAATCGCCGTCTTTTAACTGCTTCTGGCACTTTCGTCTCCCTCCGCACCGCTTTCCTTTTCAGAGCTTCCCTCAACAGTTCTTCTAATCGTTCGACTGCAGCCTTCCGATTCGCTTTTTGTGTCCGATACCGCTGCGAAACAGCTCTTATCACACCGTTTCTATCAGCGCGGGTTGCAAGCCGTTTGAGTATCTGCTCTTTCTGCATATCGGAAAAACTCTTCGCATTCGCCACATCGAAGAGCACTGTCACCCGCGTATTGACCTTATTGACGTTTTGCCCACCGGGTCCACCGCTCCGGGAAAACTTAAAAACAAGCTCGTCCTCTGAGATAAAAATTCCCTTGCCAATCTCAATCGTAATTCCACTCATGACAAAAGGCCCTTTTAGTCTGCGTAAAATTCCTTTCTCTAATTTTACCCATTATATTTTATCGGCAGAAACAATCCCTGCCTCAAAATTTCGTTTATCTTTACTTTTAGCCCTTTTTTGCCTTGAACCGAGTCAAAAAGTGATTACAGTATAACCACAATTGTTCGATTATCACCGACTTAAAATTAAGGAGACAAAGGTATGAAAACAGCAAAACCAAAAACAATGGTAGTGATAATCGCACTGGCTTTAGTTACCCTCTTGGTATTCTCGCTGTTTACTTCAGCCGCCGACCGGAAACCCGACCTGGAAACTGAACAGCTAAGAGCCGGGAAAAATTTCATCCCAACAAAAGTCTATAGCGAAGAACAAAACCAGGAAATCCTTAAACTTTTTGAGGGTCTGCGGGTTGCTGATGTTACTGACGGGATGGATAAAGCCGGCCTGTTTAATATCGGCCTAATGTCGCCTGATATCCATCCGCTCTGGAAAGACACTGAGCACTATAAACACCGCTTTATTGGAATCGCATTGACCGCTCGCTACGTTCCTACGAACAAGCCCCCTGCCGCGAATATGGAAACCAAAGCTTTTGATAGCTGGGTTAGCAATTGGTATGACAAGCTCTCAAGTGAGCCATTTGTTCCGCTTATCCGCAAAGGCACGGCCCTTGTTTTGGATGACGCTCCCAATGCTGATGTCGGCTCAATCGGCTCGAATAATATTATGGGCTGGAGATTGGCCGGATGCGTCGGTGTTGTTACTAATGCCACCGCTCGCGACACCGATGAGATTGCCACTGAAAAGGTTCCTCTTTATTTTAGAAAAGTGGGCCGAGGCATCAGACCAGGTAGAAATGAAATCGAATCCGTCAACCGCCCTGTCGTCTGCGGTGGCGTCCTCGTCGAGCCGGGTGACATAGTCGTTGCCGACGGCGATGGTGTCCTCGTCGTCCCGCGCGCACACGCCAAAGAGGTCGCCGAATACGCAAGAGCAACTATCGAAGTAGACAAGCGAGGCAGACGCGAATTGTATAAGAAACTTGGATTGCCCCTTGACGACTCGGTCAGATAAAGCCCTAAGCACCAAAACTTGGCCGCTACTTTTTACCTGGCGTTTTTCCCACCGCCTTTCGGCGGCAGCGTAACCTTTCTGCAGACAATCCGTCTCTCGCCCAGCAGATGGTCCTCGGCAAATAGCTGAAAACGATACTCCCCTTCCCGAGAAAAGACTATACCTCGCAGGTTCAGTGCCAGACTAACAACCTGTCTAACATCTTTAAATTCGGCTACTCCTTTTTGCTCGAATATAACCTTCTCTTCTTCTTGCTCCTCAACGAGTCTTATTGTTGTTTTCGTCCTCCCATGCCCGTTTGTTAATTCACAGAAGAAAACAAGCGCAGGATACCGAACCGGGTACTTTGGTGCATTGATATTCTGGATAATATTTATAATACTCGGCATACCGGTGATTTTATCGAAGATAACTCTCTCGCAGATAATAGCTGACAACAGAATTGGCGGAACTTCTGTCATTTTAACCTGAACTTTCTGTTCGTATTTCCACCTTGCATTTATGCCGTTAGAAGTCTTCTTGTTTCTAACGGTATCTATCTTCAGCGCAACAGTTCCTTTTCGCAAGTCATAAATCCGGAAAAAACAGAGAAATCAGCAGAACCAAAAAAGAAAAATGGGAGAGCTTTTTACGCTCTCCCTTCGTTTATGTGGCTCTTTCCTTTATCGCTCTTAGCTCTCGCTTCTTATGCCCGCATTTCGCTCTGCCTTGTGTGTGGTACCGAAAGTAGGCAATATAGAGTTAAGCCAGTTATGACCGATTGGTCATTTTCACAGAGCCACTTTTTTTAACCTTCAGTCGTCAAGATGGCTTCCGCCATTGCTACATCGGCCGACCGCTTTTCAATTCTTGAATTTTTCTCAACATCCGCGTTTTCAGCACCAAAAACCCCATTTTTTACCTGCTCACTACGTCATCCCGAGCGAAGTCCGCCGTAGGCGGACGAAGTCGAGGGATCTGGCCAAGGTGCTTATTTCATCATTCGATATTCCCCTTTGTTGTCCCTTTTCCCCATCTATCCTCCGTCGTCCGTCCTCTGTCGTCTGTCATCCGTTTGCTTTTTATTTTCGGATATAAGCGTTTACGCCGACTATTACGGCTTTGCCATCAATTGTTACTGTTGTCTGCTGGTTGCCGTGTGAGCTGGCTACCACCAGCGTTTTACCGCTTGCCGACGGTATTGGTTTATCATTTACCGGAATTGTGATAATCAACTTCTTATTTTTTAGTTCCACTTCCATTTTGCGCCTCCCAAGTATAATTTATCATTAAACTGTGTCCTATTACCACGCTCTAAATAACACCCACTAATAAGCCACCCTACAATTTTAACAATTGCCTGTCCTTACTCAACCCAAATCATAAATCGAACCCACCTGCCTTTACCCCGTGAGATGTGCCGTTTACTATCTCACTGGGCCAACCACAACCACCAAATCACTTTTGAATTTTACACTATGGCTTTACACTTTTCATCTTAAGTTTTTCGCTTCACGAGATACGAATTGTTCGCTTCGAACAATCTGCATAGGGGGGTGAAAAAAAGTGTTTTTACCATCCAGACCTAAAGTTTTAGTTGCTATAAGCCAAAATTTAAGGTATACTATTTTTTAGCAAAATAGGGAAAAAATGGAAAATTTACGGAACACAAGGCCAATTTTGGGCATCTTAATAAGGGCAGCTAAGCAGAAAATAGGGATTATCATTATGTATAAAAAAAGAGCGTTTATCCCATTAAAAATGAGGATTTCTGACCAGGTAAGCTCCGTAAGAGACCAAAGGTCTCACCGTGCAGATAAAAGATTTCTAACGGGGTTTACATTAATAGAACTTTTGGTGGTAATAGCCATTATCGCGCTGCTTATGGCGATATTGATGCCGATACTGAACAGTGCCAGGGAGCAGGCCATGCGCGCATCCTGTCTTAGCAATCTAAAGCAGCTAATGACGGCATGGATTCTGTATGCAGATGACAACGATGACAAGATTGCCAGCAGTGATGTAGGTTACCATACTGCCGAATGTCATAAATGGTGGGTGGATTGGCCAATTCCAAACCCAGAGGGTAATGTTGAGGATGTTACCGTTGAGGAGTGGCAAGACGGTATTAGAAGGGGATTGCTGTGGCAGTATCTTAAAGACATAAAACTTTACAAGTGCCCAAACAGTAGACATAGGGCGAGGGAGACGCTAACATACACCATAGTCGATTCTATGGCTGGTGGTGAATACTGGGCTAAAGAGTTGGTAATTAAAAATAGAATGCAGATTCGCCACTCAGGCGATAGGATAGTCTTTTTTTGTGAAGTCCCGGTGACCGCGGGAAGTTGGGGTATTAGCTGTTCTAAGGAAACATGGGGGGACGAACCGCCGGTGAGACACGGCAAAGGGGCGACCTTCTCTTTCGCAGACGGACACAGTGACTTCTGGAAGTGGAGAGACAAGCGCACATTAGACTATTATTGGGGTGCCCCTACCAGCCAAGTGGGCAATGAAGATTTGTACAGGATGCAGAGAGCTGTGTGGGGAAAGTTATGCTATGAACCATCAAAATAAAATTGACTTTTTGAGCTGAATAACTCAGGTTTGCTGCTTAAGGAGAAAAAGGGCGTTATTTTATACGTGCGAGACGGATAAATAACTGGCCATTTAATTGACGGCCCGATTCCCCTCACGCTTTTAGTATCTTTATTTCTTACATTTTGTGTGCTCTTACGTAAGCGTTCGGATTTACTACTACTTCGCAGCGTCGCGCAATTATTTGCGCGGGGGGTCTGCAAAAACCCTGTCCTGAGCGCAGTCGAAGGATCTGTTGAGAAAAGCATCGCGAAGCGATTCATTATCGTTTAGCCTCCAGCTCTGCCGGGGGTCAAAAACCCACGCGAGGAACGCTTTTCTCTTCTTCCAACTTCGCAAATTTCCCCTTTACTATACGGCCCTAATCGACAATAATACCAGGCAAATGCCTGGACGGGATTTGGCCGAGAGAGTGAAGGTATTACAAAAACTTACGAGGAAAATCTGTACCGAAAAAATCAAATCTTTTGTTTAGTTGTTTAGCAGTCGCCGTAACGGCGACTTTTTAAGGCTTATTGAACAGTAGTCGTTCCGATTACTGCTAAACAAATATCGGATTGTTAATGGTTATTGCTTATCATGCTATATTTACTACATACGGCACTTGGCTACCAAACGACCCACGGGGCTCATACTCAAAAGATGTTTACATCGGGCAATTACAATCCTTGGGGACTGTAAGATACGGACGTCAGAATCCACAACCTGCAAAAAAGACGCTTCAAAAATTTTGGGCCATAGCAAGGCAAAACACAACTCGTCCGCCGTTTTTCATTAACGATAGAACTAGACCGCTCGTAGCATCGGGTTTCCGGACAGTTATTAACAGAGTTAATATTACAGTACCTGCCTGTGCGATAATGAATGACCATGTACATATACTTATCATGCGATCGAAATACAGAATCGAATATCTTGTCAACCAGTTAAAAGGTGCAGCTACGAAGGCGATGAAACTCGAACGCACCCCATGGACCCGAAGTTTCTGGAAGATTTTTATCAATGACACTGATACTCTAAGTGCTGCTGCCGAATATATCTGTGCTAACCCTGAGAATTCCGGTCTTTCGCTTCAATCCTGGGATTTCGTCACACCATTGAATGTTTAGGCGCGTCGGGCCGTTCCGAGCGAAGCGAATTTTCGTTTAGCCGTCGTCGGAACGACGACGTTGTTTAGCCCTGCTGCTCGCGACAGGGGGTATTTTATTGTCGCTTGCGACGGGTGTTTATTTTCTTCCCGGTTAGTCCCGCCATCACTACTGCATCTTTGACAAAACTTGTTTTCGAATCTCTGTGAGATCCTGAAGGTTTCTTGTCATCAACTCCAATCGATTATCAATAATCGACCGATACCTTTCACGGTCGATAGGAAAGGAAAGTTCTTGCCTAGCCAGCAGCAAAACATCTCGTGATGCTTCGTATATGGTTTTAAGGTTCTGACTTATAACATCCCGGCATTTTTCAGTTTCAATGTATCTTTGCTTGATGAGATCGGGTTTCTTTCCACACAAATCGGCAATTTTCTTAAAGTTCTCTGCAAGTTGCTCTTTATGGGAGATGATAATGGGATTTTGGGGGTCCGACTGAAGGATAGCATTAATCTCCTCTTGGATACGCATATTCATTTTTTCAAACGCCGAAACCTGAAAATCGATAAGTTTCAACTCCTCGGTTATAAAAGCTGAGGGCATTTTTGCTTTCATGGCTTCAACAACGGCCTTGTCCAGTACACTGCTCAGACGGATTGATTGCTCTATGGTTTCTAAACTGCAGTAGTAATGGAGTCGATTTAGAGCCACGTCCATTTCGGTTACTTCTTCAGCAATAAACCCATTGCCTGGCAGGATTCTATCCGCCAAGGAAAGGTAATAGCTTATAAAGCGCGTCACTGCCTCAGAGGCCGCTAGTAGTGCACCTTGCTTAGCTGAGAACTCCCTATTTTCTTTCGTCTTTCGACGTTCTTCTCTAAGGTCGTCTTCATGGAGCTTTTGGTTCCATCGAAGAGTAATAAAAACACCTAACAGGGTAAAGGCACCAACAATTACAGCGTCAAAAGATTCCATTTTACTATCCCAACAGTGAGTTGTTTCGCATAATATCTATACATTATAGTGAAACACTAAACACCTATACATTGTTAAATGTGCTCTGCATCAAAGATAAATGTCTTGCTGCTTCACAGCTTATTATCCTCCTAATTCTCCCCAAACATAACCCGGAAATTTTTAATTTGAAAGCCCCCGCGTAGCGGCTCCACAATTTTGCAATTTGCATTTTGATTTTTAACTTTCTTCTTTCACGCCACACACTAAATAAAATCCCTGCGAAGCAGTTCCACAATTTTGCATTTTACATTTTGATTTTTAAATTTCTTCTTGCCCATCCCAACTCTCACCAAACACAAGCCGGAAATTTCCTGTTTTCTACCTGCCTTTGTAGCCCACAT
>CAZTWR010000011.1:0-20627 GCA_964618055.1 uncultured Pirellulales bacterium
AACAGCGATAATCCCAATATTGATCTTTCTTCTTTTCAACGTCCAAAGATTTGAAACATCCTCAATCGTGATATTGTTTACTTTTCTGCCGATTTTTTTAGAATCAATATCAAATGCAGCAGCAATATCGAAACCATATATTCTAAAACCCGGATATGCCAGAACTACCGAGCCCAGATTGCCAACCCCAACTAAAGCCGCCCTGTGAACAACATCGAGTTTGAGGATTTTCTTAATTTGCTTTGCGAGCTTTTCAACTGTGTAGCCGACTCCCGGTGTACCGAAGCCGCCAAAATAGGAGAAGTCCTTTCTTATCTGCCAGGGGTTAGCCCCTAGGAAATCTGCTAAATCTCGGCTGGATATGCTCTGTTGCCCCTGTTCTGATAGAAACAGCAGGCCCCGCAGGTAAATCGGCAGCCGGCGGACAGTCTCATCTGATATCTTATGGTATCTCATACAGTTTATACGGTTACTTGATACTTGAGTTCACATTCACAAACTGCAACTTACAAAATGTAATCACCTTCGTCAAGCGAATTCACGTTATTTGGGTTAAACTTGTAAAAGCCGCTTGTTTAATTACTTTATAGGTAGGAAGTTATGGTTCATACTCAAGAAATGCAAAAAATAAAGATTTTTGCTGTATCTTAGCAAACAGAGCAAGTACAGTAAGGCTTCGCGGGGTACTGGTAAATCGTAAGCCTGCCAAAACGGATTTGACATATTACTGTAGTTGCTTTATAATATTGATGTGCGAAGGTATCTTTGCGGGCGTAATTCAGTGGTAGAATGTCAGCTTCCCAAGCTGGACGTCGGCGGTTCGAATCCGCTCGCCCGCTTTTGTTTTAACATTACTGTTATCAATAGCTTGTGACAAATCGTCTTCACCTGTCCTGCTTTGGTAGAGGGGACATTTCACAAGGTGCCGCAGAATGGGACGGCAGCTTTTAATCTAACCTGATTCCCTGCTGCTGAAGCCAAAGTGAGTAGCTTCCCGGGGACAAGGGGGCGGAGGTAACTGGATCCCCGACAACGAAATTCGAGGGCAGGCAGGCTGTGCGGGGACAAGGCAATCAACAGGGCTGGGTTTTTCCGTTTTTCCTCTCCCTCCGCTCCCAGCCCTGTTTTTTTGTGCGCTAAAGACACTTCGGGCGGTCAATAGGGATTGCAGCTTGCAATACGCAGCAAAGCAGGTATACTTTTGCTACTCTGCGTAGTAGCTACGCTACGTAGCACGAGGACGGCAACTGGTATCGTTCGACGGTGTCGGTAATTTCACGTAAGGGGTGTGAGGTATGAAAAAAACTTTAGGACTAATCGTGCTGGTCGCTGTAACTATCGTCTTTATTGCGGTTGGTTGTAAACAAAAAGAAGCAGAAGAGGGTAAGTATCGTATAGCTGTGATTCCCAAGGGGACGACACAAATTTTCTGGAAGTCGATACATGCCGGGGCGGTTAAAGCAGAGCAGGAGTTGAAAGACGCGGGGCTGGATGTGGAGGTTATCTGGAAAGGGCCGATGAAGGAGGATGACAGAGAGTCGCAAATCAGGGTAATAGAAGATTTCATAACGCTCGGTGTGTCGGGAATAGTTCTGGCGCCATTAGATGATACGGCACTGCGGAGGCCTGTCAAAGATGCTGTGAATAATGGGATACCGGTAGTGATAATCGATAGTGGACTGAAAAGCGAAGATTATGTTAGCTTTGTGGCTACGGATAACTATATCGGCGGCAGAAAAGGTGGTGAACGGCTGGCAGAGATTTTAGGCGGAAAAGGTAAGGTAATTATGCTTCGGTGTCAGGAAGGCTCAGCCAGCACGGCGAAACGAGAGCAGGGATTCCTGGATGTATTGGGAGAGAAATATCCGGGAATCGAAGTGGTCAGCTCAAGTCAGTACGGTGGTGCAGAGGCAGAAGGCGCTTACAGGGCGAGTGAGAACCTTTTGGCGCCATTGCGTACGGCCAACGGTGGACTGACAATCGATGGTATCTTCTGTCCAAACGAGTCAACGACGTTTGCGATGCTGCGGGCTCTTCAGGACAGCGGTTTCGCAGGTAAGGTCAAATTCGTAGGCTTTGACAGCTCAGAGCGATTGGTGCGGGGGCTTAAAACAGGCGAGATTCATGGGCTGGTGCTGCAGAACCCAATCAATATGGGCTACCTGGGAGTTAAGACGATAGTAAAACACCTGCAAGGCGAGAAGGTAGAGAGACAAATTGATACCGGCTCGGTAGTGGCGACGCCGGAAAATATGGACGAACCCGAGATGAAAGAATTGCTGGAGCCGGATTTCAAGAAATGGCTGAACGAATAGATTCGAGCCGAACGTCGGAGCTGCTGGAAATGCGGGGTATTTGTAAGCGCTTCGGAGCGACGGTGGCACTGGAGGGGGTAGGTATCAAGGTATGTGGTGGGCAAGTGCTGGCGCTGGTGGGTGAGAATGGGGCCGGCAAGAGTACGCTGATGAAAGTGCTTTCCGGTGCGGTCAAGGCAGACGCAGGTCAGATGTGGCTGGACGGCGTGCCATATCGGCCAAGCAATCCACTCGAAGCTCGGCGGGCAGGGGTAGCTATGATATATCAGGAACTTTCGTTGGCGCCTCATCTGAGCGTGCAAGAGAATATCATGCTTGGTATGGAACCTGCGACACTGGGGGTAGTACACTGGAAGGAGGTGCGGCGGCGGGCAATTAAGGCGATTAAAGAATTTGATAATCCGGAACTGACGGCAGATGCCCGCGTCGGTATGTTATCGGTGGGTTCGCAACAGCTGGTAGAGATTGCACGGGCAATGGCTATCGGCTGCCGTGTGCTTGTTCTCGATGAGCCGACCAGCAGCCTGACACAACAGGATGTGGAAAGATTGTTTGAGCTTATCAGGCGGCTGAGACGGCAAGGTAAAGCCATTATTTACATTTCACACTTTATCGAAGAGGTCAAGCGCGTGGCGGATAGGGTAACGGTTCTGCGAGACGGGAAGGTGGTCGGCAGCAGTGATGTGGCTGCTATCAGCACCGACGAGATAATAACGTTGATGGTGGGTCGTCAGGTTGAGGAGCTTTACCTGCGCTGCGGGCGTTGTGCGGGGGAGGTAATTCTGGAGATCGAAGATTTGGCGGGGGTGGAGAAACCAGAGTCGGCAAGTTTGCAACTTCGTCGGGGAGAGGTTCTGGGCATCGCAGGTCTGGTGGGAGCTGGTCGAACGGAGCTGTTGCGGAGCCTGTTCGGACTGGATGCGGTGCGCAAAGGAAAAATTCGACTGGGGGTCCATAGCGGTCCTGCTTCTCCGGTGAGGCGGTGGATGCAAGGGGCTGGTTTTCTGAGCGAAGACCGTAAGGAAGAAGGATTGGCGCTTTCTCTGAGCGTAGCGGACAATGTGACGCTTTCCAAATTGGGTGGCTTCGGCCCGCTGGGGTTGGTGTTGCCCAGCCGACAGGATAAAGCAACCCATCGGTGGATAGAACGTTTAGGTATCCGCTGTGGGGGGCCTCGAGCAGCGGTGTCGTCTTTATCAGGAGGTAACCAACAGAGAGTGGCGCTGGCCAGGTTGCTTCAGCACGATGTAGATGTTCTGCTGCTGGATGAGCCGACGCGCGGTATCGACGTGGCAGCCAAGGCAATGATTTACAGGTTAATTGACGAACTGGCGAGCGGTTCCGCGGCGCAAGGGCGAGCACCCAGAGCAGTGTTGATGGTGAGCAGTTATTTACCGGAGTTGTTGGGTGTGTGCGACCGAGTTGCGGTTATGTGCCGTGGAAGATTGGGGCCGACGCACCGGATTGACGAAGTGGACGAATATAAGCTTATGATGGAGGCAACCGGACAGGAAACGAGTGTATGAGTGATAGGGGTGTGACACTGGAAGAAAAGGCAGCGTTCGATTGGCGGCGATGGCTGAATACGGTTGGGCCGGTGCTGGCCCTACTGGTTGTGTATGGATTGTTTGCGCTGATTGCGCCGCCAAGTTTCAGGACCGGACGGAACCTGGAAACAATTGCGCGGCAGACAACGATTGTAGGTGTGGCTGCGCTGGGAATGACGCTGGTGATTATCTCGGGTGGGATTGACCTTTCGGTTGGTTCAGTTGTGGCGCTGAGCACGGTGGTGATTGCGTGGCTGTTACAATACGGTGGCGTCGGGCCGGTTACGGCGGCTCTGGGTGGTATGGCGGCGGCGGCATTTTTCGGGTTAATGAACGGAGTTCTGATAACACGGCTGCGAGTGGTGCCGTTTATTGTTACGTTGGGTATGATGCTGGTGGTGCGCGGCGCAGCCAAAGGCATCGGACACAACCAGAAAATAGATGTCGACCCAGAGCGATTGGCCTGGCTGGATGAACTGCTGGCCTCGGTCGGCAGAGAGCAAGGGTGGATGCTGGTGCCGGTGGGGGTGTGGCTTCTGCTTATTTTGGCGATGGCAATGGCGGCTCTGCTACGTTACACACGGCTGGGCCGACACACATTCGCCATTGGTTCGAATGAGCAGACAGCGCGGCTGTGTGGGGTGGCGGTGGAGCGTGTCAAGGTGCTGGTTTTCACATTGGGAGGAGCGTTTGCTGGGTTGGCTGGACTTATGCAGCTTTCGCGGCTGACTGTCGGTGACCCTACGGTGGCGGTGGGTCTGGAATTGGATGTGATAGCCGCAGTGGTGATCGGGGGCGGCAGCCTGGGCGGTGGAGAAGGGTCAATCCTGGGTACACTGGTGGGGGCACTAATCATGACGGTTATTGCTTCGGGTTGCACGCAGATGGGACTGCCGAACTGGGTGCAGGAGATTATTACCGGTGCGATTATCGTTGTGGCGGTGGCACTGGACCGGCTGCGTCACCGGCGGGGTATCTGAACAGAGAAGCTAAAATCAGAGAACAAAGGCCCAGTGAATTCTTAAATGTTCGAGTGTGCGGCCTTTCAACAGCGAGTTCTCAGAGCTTTGCAGGCATCCTCGCCGCCATTCCGCATACTCCTTCATATCCTGCTCAGAATTCAAAACTTAAGATTTACCAGTAAACGTTGACGTATCTTCAAGCAGTTTTCTTACGAAGTCCAAAAACTGGGCAGCATAAGCGCCGTTGGTAACCTTGTGGTCCACAGACAGAGTCATATTCATCAGCTTGCGAATTATAATGCCGCCATCTTCGGACACACAGGTGTCAGTTATCCGGCCAATGCCGAGGATGCTACATTGGCCGGGGATAACTATCGGAATAAAAGACTCCACTCCAAAGGCGCCGAGGTTACTGATGGTAATACAGGCGCCTTCGAGGTCGGTGAGCAGTAATTTTTCGTTCTGGGCCTTTTCGATAAGAGCTTTTGTGTATGTGGCGATTTGCTTCACGGTCTTTTTTTGGGCGTCTTTTACGACGGGGACAATAAGTCCGTCCGGAGTTGAGACGGCCAGTCCAATATTAATGGTGTCAGCCAGTTTTATGGTGTTACCGGCCAGTTGGCCTGTCATAAGCGGAAATTTCTCCAAGCCAATTGCAACAGCCCGAATAATAAAATCGTTGTAGGAGATTTTTAAGCCGGCGGTTTCGTTCAACTTAGCCCGCAATTCGACGAGGTCGGTAACATCGGCTCTTACGGTCAGATAAAAACAAGGGATTTCTCTTTTCGATTTGAGCATCCTTTGCGCAGTTAGTTTCTGCTTTTTCGTCAGCGGTATGGTTTCTCCGGCGTTTACTTCAGCTGGAGCTGTTTCCGTTAGCGGTGATTGCGGTTCGGCAGGTTCGGCTTTAACAGGCGGGGTAATAGCGGCAGCAGCTTTGAGCGAATCGAGAAAGCTTTGCGAGACTTGCTCATCCCTGTCGCCGAGGACCAAGAGTGGTGCCCCAACGGGTATGGTCTGCTCGGCTTCAACAAGGATATGCTTTACGAAACCATCGGCGGGCGATTCCATCTCGAAGGTCGCCTTGTCGGTCTCTATCTCAAAAACACAATCGCCTTTTTTGACCTCATCGCCGACCTTGACGAGACAGGTAACGATGGTTGCATCTTCCATTGTCTGTCCAAGCTGCGGTAATCTTACTTCTCTTGCCATTTATCAAACCTCGTATTGCGTATTAGTTATACAATTGCCTTAATGGCTTCAACTATTTTCTCGACTGGCTCACCCCCGCCCCTTTGGAAGGGACGGGGCTCGCTCATCGGTGGAGGCACATCAGCGGTGGCCGCTCGCCAACTTCTTTCGAAAAACTTCTGACTCCCATTGGTTAATAAAGTCCTGCTCAGCTTTATTCAAAGTGAGAATACCGCCCATTCGGGACGCATTGACCCGGATGACAAATGAGTTTTTGACAATGTCTCTGACGGTGGCAGCGATTTTCTTTGTTCCGGTAATAAAAAGTCCTACTTCCTTGACCAGAAATGCAGCAGGAGGTTTTTTGCCCTTTCTGATTTTCGAAGTCAGTCTGCATGCGATTTTCTCTGGGACACAGTCCTTTACCCACATCGCTGGGCCGTGGGCGTAAAGCAATTCATCGGGGGTCAAAGCTGATGGTAAAAGCAGCTTCTGTGCATCTTTTTGACGCCAAAATGCTGTAATTTCGTCGTCATAAAAATAGCTTATCGTAGCGTATTGGCCAGTCGCCTCATAAAACGCCCTGCGAATACAAAGCTTTACATCGGCAATGACTTCTCCCGTAGGGGATACTGCGTACTGAGTTGCCGGTTTGGTTTTGGTAGCTTCTGGCCAGTTTAAATTTTCACCGCAGCGATTTATGACCTTGCGCAACAGCCGCAGAGCAGCATCGGCACTATTAGCTGAAGTGAGAAGCCCATGCTTTTGCAGGAAAAGAATGGCGGGCTTTTTGTTGAATCGATTCTGATAATCACCAGCCAGTTTTATCACTTTCCTTGCAAGTGTAAAGCCAGGGGCTGCATAAGGGACCCAAAGCGGGGAAAACTTTGCATCATAAAAGAGTTTCTCAAGCTCGGCTCGGCCGTTTTTGGCGCAGGTATATGATATCACCGCAACAGGATGCAAATGAATTACACACTTGTCAAGAATGGCGTGTAAGTGTGCTTCTATTGATGGCCGGGCATCACTGGTAACCTTATCATCGCACGCAAGAAGCAGGCGATTCACTACCTCAGTTTCTCTTGCCTGGACGTCGAGCTTTGCTATTGATTTATCTTTTATAATGGCCGGGACCGCATCCAATCGCAGTCTGCGCCAGCCGGTTTGCTCGTTCATATCCTTCAAATCTGTACCGCTGGCCTTGATATACATATACCCGCCGTCCGGCGTTTTTACCGACGTATTACCACCTCCGCCCTGAATAAGTGCAGAATCTTTCCCGGTGACATTCGATATTCTAATCAAATCCGCTAAGGCCTTATCCACTGTTTAACATTCCCTTTTGATTGTTAGTTATAAAAGCCGAATTCGTAGGCGGCATCGTACATTGCAACGATGTTTTCTGCTGGCACCCCTGCCTGGATGTTGTGCGCATTACTGAAAACATAACCGCCACCAGGCTTAAGTATCTCAAGGTTTTTTCGCACATGCTCCCTAATTTCGTCAGGCTTGGCAAATGGAAGAACATGCTGAGAATCTATACCGCCACCCCAAAAGACAATGTCTTTGCCGAATGTATCTTTCAGGTTGTGGGGGTCCATATTGTCAGCATCGATTTGAACAGGGTTTAGAATGTCAACACCATTGTCTATCAAGTTGGGTATGTATTCAGTACAACTACCACAGGTGTGGTACCATATTTTGGCGGAAGTAAGAGATTTAATATGCCGGATGAGCTTTTTGTGCCGCGGTTTTACAAACCTGCGATAGAAATCAGGAGAAAACAGCGGTCCGTGTTGACCTGCGAGGTCGTCACCAGTCATAACAACATCAATAATATCACCGACCTCGGCCATAAAACCGGTATAATAATCCAACCAGAAATTCAGTATCTGGTCGAGCAAAGCTTCACAAAAATCCGTATTTTCGAGCATATCCATAAACCATCGCTCCAGACCCCGCATATACCAGCAGTATTCATAGACAACTCCTCCAATACCTGTTGATATGGCATACGGAGTTTCGTTACGTATTTGTAAAGCCAGTTCCCTGACACCGGTAAAACGTGTCAGGTCGCTGCCGTCTGGAAAAGGATAATCAGCAATGTCGTCAACAGTAGCATCGGCCAGAGGGTGATGTGAAATGTCCATATAAAGCTGATGGTCGTCCGGCATAGACCAGATAACGCCAAATTCATCCTTAAAGTCGTGCCAGAGCTTGCCATTTCGAATATTCTGTTTGATTCGGCCCTTAAAGCTGTCTGGACTATGCGCACAAACGTGGCGAATATCGACATTAAAACGTTTCAGAACCTCCTCAGACGGTTTGGCAAGCTGCTGAATAGGGTCAAGGGTTGTTATTTTATCGGTGATGCCCAGTTTAGTAAGTAATTCAGCATACGCCCTTTTATGTATCCCAGTTTGAAATCCTCCAAGGTCAATGGGTACCCTGTCAGCAATTTCATGATTGAGGGCTTTGGTTACGCGCTCTCTCGAAGTCATCGTTTGTTTCATTGCTGTTTTCCTTATCTTTCTACAGGCAATTCCGTGCCCCACCCAGAACTTGCGTATTGCCTTATCTGCACTGGGGTATAGAAACCGCTTTTCGCCTTTGGATGTGAGAAAGATGTGCCATTGAAATCCCTGTTAGTCGCGGTCGATATTTTTATCAAATCCACTAAAGCTTTATCTATTTGCACCAATTTATCCTTCCTAAATGTTTGGCAACTACTGTCTTATAAACTGAGATTTCCTGTTTAGCGCTTTTCGAAGCATCTTTTTCCGTCTTTCAATCCTGCTATAATATCAAAGTATCCTTCGAATTGCGACCATTTGAAATCTCTTTTTTAGCGACCCTTGCCGACGGGTTCTGTGTGAGGGGCGAGAAAGCGTATTATGTTGACCAATAAGGAGGCCTGCTCAAAATGCCGGGATAGGTAAAGCCATTGACAACCAACGGCCTGCCTGCTACTCTTGCCGTAAATCAGCCAGCGTTTTATGGCCTAAAGGTTTTACGAAGAAACCATAAATACTAACCGGAAGATGGTGATAAAATATCCATTTACGTAGTAAACAATAAACGGAGTTAGCCTATATGGACAGACGCGATTTTCTAAAGGCAAGCGGAGCTTTTGTAGTAGCGTCGCTTTCAGGATTAAAAGTTAAGGCCTTGGGCAACCCCCAAAAGTCAATCCCGAAATTTCCTCGCTATCGAGGCTTTAATCTTTTAGCAAAATTCAGTGCGTGGGGACCAAGAAGGAAATTCGAAGAAGAAGACTTCGAGATAATGACCGATTGGGGATTTGACTTTGCCCGTATACCGATGTCGTACTGGAACTGGTCCGGTAAAGACGACTGGTATAAGATTGATGAGGATGTACTGAGAGACATCGACGAAGTTGTAGAGCTGGGCAGGCAATACAAGGTCCACATCAACCTTAACCTGCATCGTGTTCCGGGCTACTGCATCAACGGCCGGGGTCTCGAACCTGTGGACCTTTTCGAAGATACCACCGAAAACGTGCAAAAAGCCCTGGATGCCGTGGTCTATCACTGGAAGCTTTTTGCCCGGCGCTACAAAGGCATCCCAAGCTCTCAACTTAGCTTTGACCTGATTAATGAACCACCTCATATGAAAGAGGAAACCCGTTATGTAGAGGTCGTCAAAGCACTGGTAAAGGGAATCAGGGAAGAAGACCCGGACCGGCTGATTGTGGCGGATGGGAAAGACGTCGGCAGGACACCTGTTTACGGCATAGCGGACCTCGGTGTCGTTCAGAGCACACGCGGCTATGACCCTATGAGTGTAAGCCATTATACGGCGAGGTGGGTGCCGAAAAGGGCGTTTGAAACATCTAAAGCTCCTACCTGGCCTTTGAAAGGAGACGATGGGAAGGTCTGGGATAAAGCGGCGCTGAAGGCCAAATTGATTGACACATGGCAGCCACTGGTGGATAAAGGTGTTCAGGTACACGTCGGAGAATGGGGTTGTTATAACAAAACGCCACATGATGTGGCATTGCGATGGATGCGGGACCTGCTTTCACTCTGGAAGGAGGTCGGCTGGGGACACGCAATGTGGAATCTGAAAGGTGATTTTGGCGTGCTCAACAGTGAGCGCGCAGATGTGAAATATGAAGACTATAAGGGTCACCAACTCGACCGCAAAATGCTGGAGCTGATTAAGGAATATTAACCCCGCCCAGCCAAGGAGGTATAAACAACGAATTTCGGGCAGATGACTTTCAGGTTGTTCGCAGCATCATTGTGCATATGTTCTTCATCGCTCTGTGGCTGTGCCAGTGAGGTTCAGCAAGTGACACCGAATTCATTGCCTAAAGCTCTGAATTGGCCAGTGACACCAAATCCTTCGCCTGAAGCAGTGAAGCTGCTGGAATACATCTACAGTATTTCCGGCAAGCATACGCTTACCGGCCAGCACTGTGCGCCTCTTGTCGGCCCTACATGCCTTGTTGAGGTAAATAGACTGACGCAACATTACCCGGCGGTATATGGACAGGACTTCGGATTCAGTGCACCGGGAACCTGGGATGGCATTAACTTTCGCCAGCGGATAGTGGATGAAGCCATACGACGACACCACGAAGGATTTATCATCACCCTGATGTGGCATGCGGTACGTCCTACTGAAGAGGAGCCGGTCACTTTCAGAGAGTCCATACAGGGTAAGCTTACAGAGCAGCAATGGAAGGCTCTAATCACGCCGGGGACTGAGATTAATGAACACTGGAAATCGCAAGTAGATGTAATTGCGTGGTTTCTCAAACAACTGCGGGACGCTGGCGTTCCTGTATTATGGCGTCCCTATCATGAAATGAACGGAGACTGGTTTTGGTGGGGCAAAAGGAGCGGCGACGATGGTTATAAAAAGTTGTATCGGATGCTGTTCGACCGGCTGGTGCATTATCATAAGTTGAATAATCTTATCTGGGTATACAACGCCAATGAAATAAGGAAAGATGTGGACCCCTATGATAAGTACTATCCGGGAGACGCTGTGGTGGATATTCTGGCTACGGATGTTTACCGAAACGGTTTTTCCGAAGAAGACTACCAGCAGCTTCTTGCTGTGGCCGGCGACAAACCGATTGCCTTAGGTGAGGTGGGTGCCTTACCAACGCCGGAAAAACTTCGGAGTCAGCCGCGATGGACGTGGTTTATGTCCTGGATGGTTCCTTATGGTTTCGACAGATGGAAAGCAGTTCGAGAGGTTTACGATTGTAACGAAACGCTTACACTGGAAGAATTGCCCTGGGTTGATTTAACCCAACCTAAGATTCATTACCCGATTCTGAAATGAGCGAGTTTACCTGGGAAATCCAGTTTAAATACCGCTTTCTTTGGAGTATATCTGCAAAAGTTTTTGTTCGGCTTCTTTCGTCCACAAGCCATTATTCAGGTGTTCGGCGACTTCGGGCAATTTTTCGTTCATCTGTTCCAAGGTGAGCAATCCAAGCCCCTTGCAAGCTGGATATACGATAATTTTACCAGCTATTGACCTATTTTCAACCGCTCGAATCCCCTCAATTGCACCATCAAGTCCACAGACAGCTCCAACAGAGATATTGGTGTCAAGTCTGCCGGATTTGACTTTCGCCAATACTCGTTTCATATCCTCAAGAACGGAGCCGCTGGTTCCAACAAAGTACAGCTGCTTTTCTATGTAAGTGTCGAGGTTGAGCTGTGCGGTAGCTGTCGCAGGCAGACCTGCGAATATGTTTATAATGCCTTTTCTGGCGGCATTTTTAACTGAAGCGGCCACCAGTTCAGGTATCGGCACCATCAATACTACATAATCAAAAGCGTCTGCGACTTTGTCCTTCATCGGATTGTAAGCTTTATACCTGACGTTGTGCTTCTTAGCGAGAGGTTCAACTATTTTGGAGAGGGTAGTCAATCTATTTTCATCCAGGTCACCGGCAAAAACACTAAGGGCCTCAACTGCCTGACAAATATTCCGTATCACGTGCATCGTTCCCATAGGCCCGGCTGCACCGATAACGTTGATTTTGTCACCGGCTTGAACTTCGCTGGTCTCTGGAATGTATTCTATAGACTCAGCAGGGTCCGAGCTGGTGGTGCCAACTATTCGAATTCCGCCGTAATGAACTTGGCCTACCATTGTAACAACGTCTCTATCGAATCTGCCGCCACAAAGAACGATGTTGAGAAGACCGTACGGAGCAACTTTTGCAAACAAAGCTTCGACCGCTGCCGGCTCAAACCCGAAATAGATTACATCATCATAACCGGCTTCAGTAAGCTCTGATATGTTTGCGGCACCGGTTTCTGTAACATTTAGTCCCGCCGGTGCTGGAAACTTTGAGAGCCAGGTTATTTGTGCCGGTCTTCCATAGCTATTAAACAAGCCGGCAAGAGTATTCTCTGCGACGTTAACGTCGGCAACAATCAGCATCCGACCATCCAGTTTTAATTTTCGCCGTTCTGCGGAGGTGTAGTCATTTTCGACACAGGCCCACGGCTCTACCAAAGCTGCAGCTGAGGCGGAAAACTCTTCTGAAACCGGTATTAGCATTGAGTTGCCTTCCGGTGACGTGATGACCCTCTCGTCTATTAACACATATTCCTGGAGAGCTCCTTCAAAATTATATCCGAATGCGGCGTTAGAACCAACTGTGTGTAGCCAACGATAATCAGCCTGAATGAGAAAGCGCTCTCCAGGCTTAAAGCCCTCCCCACCAGGGCCAACGGCCTCGACTCTAATTACAGTTTCGTGCCCCGGCACTGTGGCAGCTTCGCCCGGGACATAGCTGGGTATCTCTTTGAGGATATCAGGGTCAATGCCGGAAACTATTTCGCTCTTGCGAACATGTGATGAAAATTGCTTTAACAATTTAAGGTCGGAAAAGCACAGACCAACTGCCTCAACCCTACAAAGAATCTGATGCTCACCAGGTGCAAAAACCTCTTTACATTTATTAAAGATTAGTTTGTCCGGACCAACCAATTGGACAGCATGCTGTGTCGGCGGTAAATTGGCTGCATTTTGTGTTTTCACAATTAGTTGCTAACTTTATCTAAACTCTCAGATTCCGTACCTTTTTCAAAACGAAAGACCGTATTATACCCGGAACAAATACAAAGTTAAATTTTGCTTTTTCCGGAGAAATCAGCAGGATGCCTGTAGTAATGAATCGATATAGGGTCGTTTTAAGTAAACGTTAACCCTCAAAGGCATCAACCCGATTAGTAAGCCCAACTATGGATGGGACAGCCTCGTCAGAAACGCAGGTCTGAGATAAGCGACTTATTCAATTTCTTCGAGCCAATTCTGGGCGAAGACGGAATATTCATAGAAACTAACTATACAATCATCATCCAAATCAAGTTTTAAGATGTTATTATTATCACAATCCTCCACCAGCCAGACTTTGCAAAATTCATACAGGTCCTTCATATCTACTTTATTGTCATACGTAAGGTCGCCGTAGAGCCATTCGCCTGCAGTGGCCTGGACCACAAAGCCGATAATCACCTGGCGGTTGACGTTGTTGTGCGTTACGCTTGGTGTCTCATCTGCACCCGTTGCAAATTTGTATCCATCTGAACCAGTAGATGAACTCATGTCATGTTCGGCGGCCTCTGTGAAGCCATTTAGCAGCGTATAGTCACCCGTGTTACCACAGGTAGCAGCGTCAATAACCATATCGCCGTCTTCTGTGGAAAGAGCAACAGTTGTGATTGGATTCGGAGTGCTGGTTGCGGTGCCAGCACCGTCGTTAGGTCCGACGGGAGTTGTCTGGTCTACATTCGAAAGAAATACACTGCCGTATGCAGCGTTGTCAGGTGTGGTGCTCCAAGTAGGAACAAAGGTGCCGCCGGTTGTGGCATCGATACCAGCTTCGTCAAGGATATACGCTGCAACGTATGCTCGGTAGCTCGTTCCGACCGTTTCATCAATGACCTTAGTCATTGGTTGTCCACCATAAGTCACGGAACTGAGACTTATAGCGCTGTCGTCCTCAGCATGCGCAATAAATATCAAAACACGGTTGATGCCAGGCTCATTCGCATGAGTTGTGCCTGTGACCCACGAGCCGATGATATTAACATCTGTCGGGGGTGGTTCGGTAACTGCGGACTCTTCTGTCGACCAAGCAGTTTCATTCGGAACAAGGGCACTATCGCGGGCCTTGACCCTGAATGTATATAAGGTTAAAGGATTGAGGCCTGTAGCTACATAGGTTTCACTTAGCTGCCACCCACTGTTGGCGTCACCGTGGTTGGTACATTCGAAGTAATAGTACACAGGGGGAGTTTCGGCGTCTGTAGCGGTCGTTGACGTCATCGTAATCGAAGTCGGCCCCGTTGCCATCGGCGGCGAAGCCCAGCATGGGTCCGGCGTCGGTGGAGTGGTATCGGGGGCAGAAGTAGTAAAGTTCCAGATATCGCCTGTGGTCGTGCCGCTGACGTTCTTTTCGTTGATACGCCAGTAATAAGTTGTACTATAGCTTAACGCCCCAGGGTCAAAAGTCGTCTCTGGCTGATTGCCTTGGAATTCACCGGAATCCGGCGTTGAATCTGTGCCAAAATAAACATCGTGCGATGCAGCATCAGAGCCGGCAGTCCAGCTAAGGTCGGTGTTTATGCTAACGTCAGACACTCCATTGTCCGGATTCGGATTCGTGGCTTTACCAGGCAAGGGAGGGACAGTAGTAAAGCTCCAGACATCACCTGTAGTAGTGCCGGTGTCGTTCTTTTCGTCGATACGCCAATAATAAGTCGTATTATAGCTTAACGTCCCGGGGTCAAAAGTCGTGCCTGGCTGATTGCCCTGGAATTCACCGGAATCCGGCGTTGAATCTGTGCCAAAATAAACATCGTGCGAGTTAGCATCAGCGCCGGCGGTCCAGCTAAGGTCGGTGTTTATGCTAACGTTAGACACTCCGTTGTCTGGATTCGGATCCGTGGCTTTACCAGGAAACCCTCCGCCTGAGAAGTCCGTTTCGAGGGTGAATAGCTGTGTTCCCCCTCCCGGCTCCAACTCTATTTCGTGTATCTCGGTGGTCTCGCCGGCTTTGGAAAGTGTTATCTCGTAGATGCCGTGAAATCCCCTGAAATCTGCATGTCCCGATGAATCAGTTGTATCAGAGGTATTTGTTGTCCATTCGTCCATCAGCGCTTCGTATCGGACGCCGGCGGCATTAAGAGTCCAGGTGGAGGAATTTACAATCCCATCCCAGCGCCAAGCCGACTGCTCGTAACCCCACATTATTATGCCTTCTACGTTAGGATGGCTAAAGCATATACGGTAGAAGTTCTCAAGGTCGTCGGCCACTTGAGTTGCGGTGCCCGCATCGGTATCAAATTCGGTAGCTATGATAGGCAGACCCGCATCATCCAGTTCATTGAGGACATAATTGTAATAATCCTCGGGTCGAAAGGGTGACGCAACGTGGCCCTGAATGCCAAGGCCTTCAACTGGCGCTCCAAGGGCGATAAGACCACTGGCGCGAGATACATATTGGTCACCATCGTAACCGCCGAATGAATTGCCAGAGTATTCATTCATATAGAACCCGCAGTTGGGGTCTATGGAATTGCCCTGCTGAAAAAAATGGGCTCGTCCAGCCTCGCCCAGACAATCAAACATGTTGCCGGACAGCATTTCATTATCGACATCCCAACTGACGATTTGGCCTGCATAACGACCGACTGAATAGTTTATACGCTCATCAATTTCTTCCAGCATCTCGCACGGTGTTGGATACGTTTCACAATCCAGACCCGATACCCAACTCGGTGTCTGACTGCCGGTCTCCCAAACAAGATTGTGGCCTCGCAAGACAATATTATTGTCGGCGCACCAATCGGCTATATAGTCAGCCTGCGAATAGGTATAGACGTCCCGTGTCGACTCGTTAGAACTCCATTTCATCTCGTTTTCACACACCGCCCACTCGAAATGGTCAAGGACGAAATCCTGATGGTCGGAATTGGTTATCAGTCCATAAGCGAGGCACGTGCCGAAGCCGAAGCGATGCTTAATCTGGTCTATTTCCACACTGACGCCGTCGATTGGCACTCCCCCTAAGCCGAGTACCGTGATTTGTGCGTCCCTCTTGCGTATAGACTCTATTCTCGCATTTGCTTCGGATTCCCAGTCGCCATAACAGGGCGATAATGGTAGAGCCGTGATGAGAAGCAAACATATGTAAAAATACTTAACAGCCATCCTATCCTCCTTCTATAAAACTTAGGGCAGGTCCTCTAAACCAACTATATAACCTCACTTTTATTATCGTCGCATCTTAGCCACTGGTTTTCAATATCACCTCTGCTTGCCGGTTAACTATTGATATATGGTGATAGGCAGAATTATTCAATCTCCTCGAGCCAATTCTGGGCGAAGAAGGAATATTCATAGAAATTGATTGTGCAATCGTCATCCAAATCCAGTTCTAAAATATCATTATTATTACAATCCTCCACCAGCCAAACCTCACAGAATTCAGGTAGGTCATTCATATCTACTCTATTGTCATACGTAAGGTCGCCGTAGAGCCATTCGCCAGCCACGCCGGCCGCCCGGACTACAAAGCCAATGAGCACCTGGCGATTGGCACTGGTAGTGTGCGTTACACTTGGCGTTTCAGTCGCTCCTGTCGCAGACTTGTATCCAGCTACACCATCGGATGAAGACATAGTATGTTCAACAGCTTCGGTAAAGTCATTGTTTACTGTGTATGTTCCTGTGTCACCACAAGTAGCAGCGTCAATGACCATGTCCCCGTCTTCTGTGGAAAGCACAGAGGTTGTTAGCGTAGTGGTATTCGTTATTGAGCTACTGTTGCTATCTCCGATAAGGTCTGTCTGGTCAACATTCTCAAGGAATACGCTCGAGTATGCGACCACATCGGGCGTGGTGCTCCAGTCTGGAACAAATGTGCTACTGGTCGCAGCAGCAACGCTGGCCTCGTCGAGGATAAACGCCGCAACGTATGCTTGGTAGCTCGAGCCGACTATTTCATCAATGATTTTCGTCATTAGCTGTCCGCCATACGTTACAGAACTGAGACTAATAGAACCGGCTTCCTCAACATGTGCAATAAAGAGCAAAGCACGGTTAGTTCCGGTTTCTTTGGTATGGCTGGTTCCGGAGGTCCAGTCGCCGATGATTTCAACGTCTGTGCTGGGCGGGTCCGGTATGGCTGAAACCTCGCTTGAGTACCCCGACTCATTTGAGGTTTTATCTATCGCTGTGACGACATAATAATAGGTTGTCCCGCTGATAACATCACTATCGGTGTAATCCGAACTGGTCAATAGCGAACTGTTCAACTTATCATAGCCGCCCGCGCCGCCACCTGAGGTTGTCGAACGATATACATTGTAGCCGTCTAGGTCGCTTTCAGAGTTGTCATCCCAGTCAAGTGAAACCACTTCACTACCGGGTGTTGCCGTCAGGCCCGTCGGTACCGATGGGGGTGTTGTATCGGTGGGCGTAGCTGAGACCTCATTTGAATCGTTGGATTCATTAAGTGACGTATCTACCGCTGTAACAACGTAGTAATAGGTCACGCCACCGATAATATCGTTATCGGTATAATTAGAGTCGGTCAATAGCGAACTGTTCAGCTTATCGTAGCCGCCCGCGTCGCCACCTGAGGTTGTCGAACGATATACATTGTAACCGTCCAGATCAACTTCATTATTGTCGTTCCAGTTCAGCGAAACCATTGACTCGCCGGGTGTCGCTGACAAGCCCGTCGGGGCCGCCGGAGCGTTTGGATCAGTGCTGATGATAATTTCAACATCTTCCGGATGGGCGGTCCATATATCATACATCTGCGTCAGGAGCAGCGAAGGACTTACGTCCGTCCAGGACCACCCTAGGGCCCCCGCGTAGCCGTTTTGATAAAGTGACTCATACGGAGTGGACGTGCAATACGTAGAATCGCAATCCGGGTAAAACTCCGCGATTACCAGCGGTTTATCCAGCCCCCAGTATGAAGCGTCATGCAGGAATGGGGAATGTGCCGTGCCTGCCCAGTCGTAATAATGGATACAGTAGAAATCCAGCGTTCCATCCGCGTCTCCGCCGGCATTTATCAGACGGGCATCGGTGTAGTAGTTATAGTGTCCGTCGACATCGGTGCCTGCCTGCATGTCCCAGCACCCGTTGGTCACCATTACGGTAGGGTCGGTTCGGTGAATCGCACCGGCACACGTGTTGACAAAAGCCTGAATGTCAGCCATTGGCACGTGTCTGGTGAAACTCCAGCCGAACTCGTCGCTCATACCCTCGGGCTCGTTGAAAATCTCCCATGCCACGATGGCCGGATGCCCCGCGAGCGCAGTCACCATGGGAATCAGGCAGTTGTCAATATACGACTGCCGGTAGGTGGTGTTCGTGAGTATCGCCTCCGCACGGTCGTTGATAGTGTCGCCGTAGGAAGTACGCAGCATATCAAAGGACCACAGACAGAGCATCATGCTCACTTTATGTTCCCAGGCAAGGTCCAAAATGTCCTGCAGATCGGAAATTGTGTCCGTCCCGGGACCGACCACCGTAAAGCCGCTCCACTCGGGTGTGTGGGCCCCGTTGGTATGCAGCCATAGCCGCATACAATTGCCTCCGTTGGCCTCGAACTGGCTGAAGACGTCTTCAAAGTGGGCTAGGTCCGGCGAGTAGGTAGAGGGCCCGATGTCGTCGGCAAAATGCTGCCAGGCCAGGTTGGCACCGTTGAGGAACAGGTCCTGATTGTTAAAGTGAATACGAGAAATATCGGCGTAAGCTGGCACCAATGATAGAAATACTGTGAAAAGCAGACATGAACAAAAATACTTAATAGATATTTTATCCTTCTTCATAATTAAAGCAAGGCCTACAAACAAATTATAAAACCTAACTCCTAATTATCGTCACATCGTAGCCACCGCTAATATTATCCTTACCTGCTAATCAATTATTGAGATATAGTGACAAGCAGATTATTGAGTCACTTAAGCCAATTCTGGGCGAAGAAGGAATATTCGTAGAAATTGATTATACAATCGTCATCCAAATCAAGTTCTAAAATATTATTATTGTTACAATCCTCCACCAGCCAGACTTCACAGAATTCAGGTAGGTCTTCCATATCTACTTTATTGTCACCTGTAAGATCGCCGTAGAGCCCGCTGGGCTGGTCATCGTTCCTCTTATCATAAAGCAAATCCTTGGTAAAACCACCCATTTCGCCCTCGCCGATGCGAAGGGCCCAGGCACCCTGCGGAAACGAAGTCCGATACTCGAACATAGGCGGACCCCATTCCTCACTGGCAACCCAAGCGGTATGGCCGACTCCATATTGCTCTCTAAAGTCCGCCAACGGCTGCCCGTAGTTGCTAATCGTCCCGTTAGTCAGCGTATCAGTGGTCGTGGTGAATCCCCATTCAGTCATTATCACCGGATGCTCGGCGGCGCAGGTAATAATCTCGCTCTTATACCACGCCTGACTGCCCCAGATACTAAGCCAGTGAGCAGGATAAATATGAGAAACATAAACGATGTTATTCGCATCGATCGGATTTGTGGCCTGCGGCGAGAGAACCTGACAGTAAGACGGCCCACCCACAAGAATAAGATTATTGGGCGCGTGAGTTCGCACAATATCGACCCAGGTGTCCATATCAGTTTTAACACTGGGCCAGTCTGGATTGTTTGGCTCGTTGAAAAGCTCAAACATAACGTGATTGTCGTTGGCAAACCGTGGCGCCATATATTCCCAAAACTCGCTTGTCGTCGCAACATGGAGGTAGGTTTTGGCGATATAGTGCCAATCAATGATTACATAAAGGTCCTTCGAAGCGCAATAATCAACCACTGTCCTGAGAAGATTATATAAATCATCGTTGTTGCAGGGGTCGAAATAATATGGCCAGCTATAGGGCGGGTCTGTCGAATCAGGCGGGACAATAGGAATTCGGATTATTTTTGGATACCAGCCCGGAGAGCTTGCCTGAGCGTCGGTTTTATCCGTCAGCCGGTCAATCATATTGATAGCGCCACCCCGCCAGCCCTCAAGGTGGCCTAAATCAATCAAAGAAATACCCCTTAAAACAACAACATTTCCAGCAGGGTCTTTGATTTTATTGCCATCTACGTGCAACCAGGGGGTGGCAGCATTAAGCAGTGTGATTGAATAGAGAAATATACACACAATAACAACTTTAATAGACTTAGTTCCGATAAAAACTTTCATTAAGCGGTCTCCAATACATGTGATTTGATAAGCTATGGTATTATTAGACTACCAAATTTATACCGAATTGTCAATGGATTTTCGAAATTGCGGCTCTGGCTGTAATTGCTTTCGATACAACAGCTTAAATTGTTTTTTAAACCAAAAACGAGGACTATAAGCAGTTTCCAAAATGAACAACAAGTAGAACTTAAAAGTGGTTTACTGGTGGAGATTGACGCTTTTTTGACACCTTTCACTAATTTTGAGTGCTTGAAAGGTTGACAATATGAGAAGGAAATGGTTATATTACAAGGACTTAAAAATTTCGGCGGCGTAGCTCAGCTGGTTAGAGCATGGGATTCATAAGCCCAGGGTCCTCGGTTCGAGTCCGAGCGCCGCTATT
>CAZTWR010000012.1:0-20480 GCA_964618055.1 uncultured Pirellulales bacterium
GTATATACTTATGGACTGCTTCAAGAATCATGGATTTGAGAATCATGGTTTTTTAGAACGGAGGATTTGAGGAGGAGATTTTTTTCACCGCTGAGGACTTTTTTAAGACGCAGCCCCAGTTAGATAGTAAACGACCCCGATGGGATAGTATACGACAAACCCCACAGGGCAGGCATATCTCACGGGGTAAAATTTTGAGGTTTGCGGGTTTTGGATTTGATGGGTAAAATGTTAGCTGGATGCTTGATGCTCGATACTGGATACTCGATGCAGGTTGCATTAAATGGTTGTGGTTGCGCAGCTCGTCACGGTTGCGTTAACTGCCCGACGTGGAGAAGATTGGTTGCAATTTGCCCAGATTCCTTTGACAGGCTCAGGATAAATAATAGGGAGTTTTGTACAGAGGCATAAGTATATTAGTATATGCGTATATACTTATGGACTGCTTCAAGAAGTATAGTTTTTTTAGTGAGGGTTTTGAGAATGAGGGATTTGAGAATTGGTGCCCGGCTTCGTTGTGGAACTACCCGGCTTTGGCTTGGCCTACGCCGAGGCAAGCGCCGAGGTCTTCGCTGCGCTACGAGGGTAAAATTTTGAGGTTTGCAGGGTTTTGGATTTGATGGGTAAAATGTTAGCTGGATGCTTGATGCTCGATACTGGATACTCGATGCAAGATACTCGTTGCGGGTTGCGGGTTTTTGAGTCTGCCGCGAAGAAGCACAAAGGGGTCAAGACTTATTTGGTTTGAGGGATTGGGGGATTTTTGGTATTATGCGGCTGCGGTTAATTTCTTAGAGCTAAAGATGAGTGTAAATAAAATATTTGTCGGCAGAGATGCGGAGCTGAAACAATTCAAGAAGGTTCTTGAAGATAAACAAGGACAGGCAATTCTTGTTGTCGGCCAGGCAGGTATGGGGAAGACGTGGCTTATCAATAAGATGGCAGAGATTGCGGAAAATCACCCAGACCTGAAATGCGGATGGGTAAGGTATGAGGTGACGCCAACAGATAGTGTGGAATCGACAATGGCGCTTATGATGGATAATGCGTTTGAGGCTGCGCAAGTAACGGAAAGGTCTTTCGATGGAACGGAGCGACGGCTGGAACAATGGCGGAGCTTGCTGAATGTAATCAACATCGGAGATTTGGTGATGAGTCTGCGGCGGGACCCAGCAAAGAATACGCGGGACCAATTTTTAGAACGATTGAGACTGGTTTCCGGTCGTATGCCGGAGGAGAGCCGAGCGATATTTGTGATTGACCCGGAAAAGTACATGCAGAAGGACAGTGACCAGTCGTGGGCAATTGTGGTTAAAGATTTACCGGAGAAGATAAAGTTTGTTTTTGCGCAACGGCCTGAAGATGTGCTGGTTGAGAGTGAGACGATAAATACGCTGGATAATATTTCTCGTATTCCACAGAAAAACCTTGATGTCCTTGAGGAAGAAGCGGTTGATGAGTTGTTGGATAGACGTATCGGGGAGTTGAAACATTCTATAACTGAGGTGCAAAAAGTTTTGAGCAGATATGAGGGGCATCCTTATGCACTGGGGGCAGCACTGGATTTATTGCAAGCGTGGATAAAGTTAGAAGAATTACCAGATAGGCCAGAGCCAACAAAGTTTGCGGAAAAACAATGGCAGAGGGTTTGTGACAATAAGGATGGGGCAATAGAATTATTTGAAGCATACGCGGTTCTGGAGGTTGGAGTACCTGACGATGTGGTGGAGGCAGTGAGCGGTTTAAAACCTGCTGGGCGTAAAAGAGTAATGTCGGATAAATATATTCGAGGACTGTTGAGAGAAGAGACTGAGGGCAAACGAATTTATCATGCGATATTGGCGGATTATATTTTGTGGCAGATGGGTGAAGAGGAGAAGAGAAAGTATCATAAGCGGGCGGTGGGAGTTTATCGTGAGAAGTTGGCGAAGGCCGAAAGAGAACAAGTTAAGCCGGATGGATTAGCGGCGATGAGATTGCCGGAGCATATTTTAACAGCAGAAGGGAAAAAGGCGTTTGTTGATAGTTTTGTGAATGAATGCACGAGACCACTTTTTAACCTTGGCCTATTAGATGCTGTGATGAACTTTTCTGAGCGAGCATTAAAGCTTGTTGAAAAGGGTTCAGAAGAAGAGGCGATGGTTACAGGCAATTTAGGGCTGATTTATGAAACTCGAGGTGACTTAGATAAGGCAGAAGAGATGTTTCTAAAGATATTGGAGATTCACAAAAAGCTTGACGACAAAGAAGGACAGGCAAAAGATTACGGCAATTTGGGGCCGATTTATAAAACGAGGGGGCAGCTTGATAAGGCAGAACAGATGTTTCGTGAAGGTCTGAAGATAGATGAAAAGCTCGGCAGATTAGAAGGAATGGCAGCAAAGTACGGCAATCTGGGGCTGATTTATCTAAGGAGAGGGCAGCTTGATAAGGCCGAACAGATGCACAAAAAGGCCCTGAAGATTAGCGAGAAGTTAGGTCGGCTTGAGGGGATGGCAAGTGACTACGGCAATTTGGGAGTGATTTATCAAACGAGGGGGCAGCTTGATAAGGCCGAACAGATGCACAATAAGTCGCTTGAGATTGCGGAGAAGCTTGGGTTGCAAGAGGTGATGGCAAATAATTACGGCAATTTAGGGGTGACTTATCAAAGGCGAGGTGAGCTTGATAAGGCCGAACAGATGCACAATAAGTCGCTGGAGATTGAAAAGAAGTTAGGCCGGCTTGAGGGAATGGCAAATTCGTACGGCAATCTCGGCCTGATTTACCAAAAGCGGGGTGATTTGGATAAGGCCGAGAGGATGTATCTAAAATCGCTGGAGATTAGCGAACCACATGGGTTGTTAGAGCCAACGGCGAATCAGTACAGCAACCTCGGCGCGATTTATGAACAGCGGGGGGATATGGGAAAAGCGAAGGGATACTGGCAGCAGGCGTTAGAGCTTTTTAAGAAAATCGGGATGAAAAAAGATGCAGAGGAGGTGGAGGGGTGGATTGATGGAGTAGAGAGTAGAAAGTAGAGCAGGTGAACAGGAGAATGATATGATGAGGAATAAATATAAAAATTCGGGAACGGTACTGGTAGGTGTGGTTTTGTTGATAATTGCCACTTTAATAGTTTTATCAATTGTCAGGTTCTTCTGGGTTGATACGGCAAATGATTATTATGATAAATTAATATCAGCATACATGGAAGAAACGGCAGATTATGACGAAGGTGGCCGAGATGAGCTGAAGAAGAGACTGCTGGAGGATGGTATCTTCATCAAAATGCATAAATGGGACAGAGAAAGCTTTGTCAAAGATAAACAATTGTATAATGAAATGGTAAAAAAACAGGCTGAGCAACAGAGGAGACGGGAAGAAGCAGAATCAGGTATTGTAGAAACGCTGATAAATCTATAAAAAATGTGAAGATTTCGGACAGGAAGGATAGAAACATAAGGTAAAAGAGCACAAGGCGGAAGAGCGGAAGTAAGTGAGAAAAGACCGGGCCCCAGATAAAGACCTTCTGGGGTCTTCGCTTCGCTGCGAAATTTTGGGTCCCGGATAACGACATTCCGGGATCTTCGCTTCGCTCCGAGGGGCTAAATGTTTTTGAGAACGCTGCGCTACGAGAGAGTTTAGCTATACAGACTTCTGAAGAAGAGAACTCTCCATAAAACCATTAGGAGTAAAAAGGCAACAAGAGATAAATCTTTGGCAAAAGCCAATCCGATATTGAAATATTTTGCCAAGGCTAATACAGATAGAACGACAACAATAACCGCCCCAAAAATTGCTAATCTTCTTATCCCGCTGTGCATTTTATAATCCCCCATATATGTGTTTGTAAATGTTAGCAGAATTATATCAGAAAAGGTTTTTTAATTCAAGCAAAATAATTGCAAGAGAGTGTTTGAAAAGGCAATCGCCGGGATGGCTAACGCCATTGCAGACATTCTTCGCATAGGGATGAGGTTTTATCGGCCTTAGTGAAAAAGTTTTTTGTTGAAAGAATATGACTCTAACCAGGCGGGGTGGGGGCTAACCAGCGTCGCTGTGGCCTACTCCGCCGAAGCAGACGCTTCGGCTGCGAAGGCTGGACCGGCGACGGCTCCCTGGGGGACAGGCTGTCAAGTTGGCGGGGTGGGTTTTGTTTTTGTGCCAAAATGTGCATTTTTTCCAGCTGAGAATACAGCCGGCTTTTTGGAGACGCAATTTTTGCATTATATAATCGCTTGTTAATAAGACAGTTAAGTCTAAAGGGACCAAAAGAGAACAGTGTTTAGTTAAAGCTGGTATATTTTTTGCATATTTGGTATAAAATATCGTTTATAACAAAACCTGAAACGACTTTTCCCCACTTTCGTGAGGACGAGAATAAAAACATCCGGATTCCCGCTTTCGCGGGAATGACAGAAGAGAAGAGGTAGTTTTGAATTTTAAGTTGAAACAGATTAAGAAGGGAAGCAATTATGGCAGTTAAAGAGTTGGCATTCGAATCTGACGCAAGGGCTGGTCTGCTGGCCGGCGTGGAAAAATTAGCGGCAGCAGTCAAATCAACGCTCGGGCCGAGAGGTCGAAACGCAATCCTCGATAAAGGCTGGGGCGGACCAACGGTAACCAAAGACGGTGTAACGGTAGCTGAAGAAATAGAATTTATCGATAAGGGCGAAAACCTCGGCGCAAAACTGGTAAAAGAGGCAGCAAGCAAAACGTCAAAAGTGGCGGGGGACGGGACAACAACGGCCACGGTTCTCGCTGAGGCAATGTTCAAAGAGGCATACCGGAACTTGGCGGCCGGTGCGGATGCAATGTCTCTGGCGCGGGGTATGCAAAAGTGCGCCAAAGCGGTAATGGATAAGCTCAGAACGCTGGCAAAGCCGATAGACATTACCGAAACCGATGACATAATCAATATCGCTTCGGTGTCAGCAAATAACGATATAGAAATCGGAAAGATTATGGCTGAGGCGTTCCGGCGGGTCGGTAAGGATGGAGTTATTACCGTTGAAGAAGGTAAAAGCCTTCATACAACTGTTGACCTCGTCGAGGGTATGCAATTCGACCGGGGTTACCTTTCACCACATTTCGTAACCGATGCGGAGAGTATGGTCTGCGAACTGGAAAAACCGTACGTGTTAGTTTATGAGGACAAGATAAGCAATGTTGCCAAACTCGTGCCGTTACTTGAAAAGATTGTAAGGAGCAAAAGGCCGCTGCTGATTATCTCAGAAGATGTTGAGAGCGAAGCATTGGCGACGCTGGTGGTTAATAAACTAAAAGGTGTGCTGCAGGTCGCAGCGGTGAAGGCGCCAGGCTACGGCGACCGCAGAAAAGCAATGTTGGCCGATATTGCGACGCTGACAGGAGCAGAGACGATTTTCAAGGATTTGGGAATCGAGATGGAAAATATCAGCGTCAAACAGCTCGGGCAAGCTAAAAAGGTAACCATCGATAACGACAATACAATCATTGTCGAAGGCGCCGGCAGTAAGGAAGTTATCAGCGGTAGAATCAAACAAATCCAAAGCGAAATAGAAACGACAACCAGTGATTATGACCGCGAGAAACTGCAAGAGCGGCTGGCGAAGCTGACCGGCGGTGTCGCTCAAATTAATGTCGGTGCAGCAAGTGAAACGGAAATGAAAGAAATAAAAGCCCGCATCGAAGATGCACTTCACGCCACCAGAGCAGCTATTGAAGAGGGGATTGTGCCTGGTGGAGGCGTGGCCCTTATTCGGTGTATCGATGCAGTTAAGAAATTAAAACTCGAAGGCGACGAGCAAACCGGAGCCGATATAGTGTCAAAAGCACTTACAATGCCGTGCTATTGGATTGCCGCCAATGCCGGGGCAATAGCAAATCTGGTAGTTAATAAAGTCATCGAAGGCAAAAGAGGCTTCGGGTATAACGCCGACACAGACAAATACGAAGACCTGCTTGAAGCCGGCGTCATTGACCCTGCAAAGGTAACACGTATCGCACTGGAAAACGCTGTAAGTATAGCCTGCCTGCTGCTCACTACCGACTGCCTTGTTACCGAAAAGCCCAAAGAAAAAGAAGAAGCCCCGCCAATGCCACCAGGTGGAATGGGCGGCGGCTATGGCGGAATGGGCGGTGGAATGGGTATGATGTAAGGAAAAAATGGGAACGAAGAGTATACAACTAACTCGTATCTGCATTGTGATTGTGGTGAGCATATTTTGTGCTGTGGCGCTTACCGGCTGTAGCCAAATCATCGGCAAAGCTGCTGCGCCCGAGACAAAACTGCGTGCTGAGCAAACAAAATGGTTTCAGGATTCCAAATTCGGGATGTTCATACACTGGGGTGTTTATGCTGTACCTGGCCGCGGCGAATGGATTATGAACAACGCTAAGCTGACGGTGGATGAGTACGAAAAGCTGGCTGAGCAGTTTAATCCGGTTGAGTATGACCCGGCTGAATGGGTGCAAACCGCAAAAAATGCGGGTATGAAGTACATCACAATAACAAGCAAACATCACGATGGTTTCGCTCTGTGGGATTCGAAGGTCAGCGACTGGGATATCGTGGACCGCACACCTTATGGCAAGGACGTTCTGAAAATGCTGGCCGATGAATGTGAGAAGCAAAATATGCCTCTGTTTTTCTATCATTCGCATTTGGATTGGCACCACTCTGATTATTTCCCGCGAGGCCAAACAGGTCACCACAGCGGTAGGGACAAACATGGTGACTTCAACAAGTACATCGATTATATGAATGCTCAAATAGCTGAGCTTTGCAGCGGACGATATGGCAAAGTAGCCGGTTTCTGGTTCGACGGCTGGTGGGACCAGCAGGTCAGAAAGCCCGGCAAACAAACTCGCGTAGATTGGCGCTTGCAGGAAACATACGACCTGATTCACCGGTTGCAGCCACAGGCATTGATTGGAAACAACCACCACGAAGCACCTTTCCCGGGTGAAGATTTTCAGATGTTCGAGCGCGGAGTACCTGGAAAAGATAAATACAGCAAAGCCAATTTCGTTTCAAAACTACCACTTGAGACCTGCGACACCATTAACAACTCCTGGGGCTATAACAAGACAGACAAGAGATTTAAGAGTGCGAAGCAGCTAATCCAGTATTTGGTGATGACGGCCGGCTACAACGCAAACTTTCTTCTTAATGTCGGGCCGATGCCAAACGGGAAAATTCAGCCGGAAGCCGTTCAGTGCTTGGAAGAAATCGGCAAATGGATGTCGCTCAATGGCGAGGCTATCTATGGCACCCGAGGCGGTCCAATGCCGTCACAGAAGTGGGGTGTGACTACCAAGAAGGATGATAAAGTCTATGTGCACATTTTCAAGGTGCCCGAAGACGGAAAAGTTACACTGCCAAATACAAGCAAGCTAAAGGTTAAAAGTGCAAAACTGTTCAAGGACGGCAGCAAGATAGCATTTCGTAAAAAGGGCGATATTGTTTTGCGCATCCCGGAGACTTGTATAGATACGATTGACACAATTGTAGTTTTGGAAATATAGAAGTTACAAGTTAGGAACTAACCCAAATGAACAAGGAGACAGTTATGAAGCTAAGACCTTTGGATGACAGAGTTGTAATAAAACAATCAGAGGCGGAAGAAAAAACCAGTGGTGGTATTATCCTGCCGGACACAGCGAAAGAAAAACCGCAAATCGGGAAAATAGTGGCCATCGGACCAGGTAAACTGCTCGATGACGGCAAACGAAGCAAGATGAGCGTAAAGAAAAATGATAAGGTCATCTATGCTAAATACATAGGAAGCGAAGTCGAAATTGACGGGGGGAAATTCGTAGTTCTGCGTGAAAGTGATGTTCTGGGAATTGTTGAAAAGTAAATATTAGTTCATAGTTCGTAGTTTAGGAATTCATAGATTACGAGTTAAAGATTAACAACTAAAAACTAAACGAGGTAATACAAAATGGCAAAGCAATTAATGTTCGACGATATAGCACGGACACAGCTTAAAGAAGGTTTAGCACAGTTGGCTGAAGCGGTCAAAGTGACACTTGGGCCGACAGGCAAGAACGTCATCCTGCACAAGAGCTGGGGCTCGCCGAAAGTAACAAAGGACGGCGTTACGGTCAGCAAAGAAATTGAGCTGCCCGAACCATTCAAGAATATGGGCGCAAAGATGGTGAATCAGGTCGCCAGCAAAACTTCTGATGCTGTCGGCGACGGAACAACAACTTCCACGGTTCTGGCAGAAGCGATTTATGCCGAGGGTCTAAAGCACGTAACTGCCGGTTCAAATCCTATGGCTATTCAACGAGGAATCAACAAAGCCACCGAGGTTGTTACGAAATTTATCGAACGGGTGAGCGTGCCGGTAAAGGGCCATAGCGACATTGCAAAAGTGGCAACTATCAGCGCAAACAACGACCCACAAGTCGGAGAAATCTTGGCTGATGCAATCGATAAGGTTGGCAAAGAAGGCGTCATCGAGGTCGAAGAAGGTAAGGGGATGGAAAACGAGCTGAGCGTTGTCGAAGGTATGCAGTTCGATAAGGGCTATATATCCCCATACTTTATGACTAATCCCGAAACCCTCGAAGCCGTTCTTGAGGACAGTTATATCCTGCTGCACGAGAAGAAAATATCCAACATTCGTGAGATTATACCACTGCTTGAAAAAGTTACTCAGGTTGCTAAGCCGTTGCTGATTGTTGCAGAGGATGTTGAGGGCGAAGCTCTGGCGGCACTGGTTATTAATCGTCTGCAAGGTGTGTTGAAAGTCTGCGCCGTCAAGGCCCCCGGCTTCGGCGACCGCAGGAAAGCAATGTTAGCCGACATAGCTGTCCTGACAGGTGGTCAGGTAGTTACCGAGGACTTGGGTATAAAGCTCGAAAAAATCGAGCTTTCACAATTAGGCGAGGCTAAAAAAATCATTATAGGCAAAGAAACAACCACAATAATCGAAGGAGCCGGCAAAAAGCAGGATATAACAGCTCGCTGCGACCAAATTCGCAACCAAATTGAAAAGACAACCAGTAATTACGACCGTGAAAAACTGCAGGAGCGGCTTGCAAAACTGACCGGCGGAGTAGCTGTTATCAAAGCGGGGGCCGCAACGGAAACAGAGATGAAAGAACGCAAAGACCTTCTCGAAGATGCGCTTCACGCTACAAGGGCAGCAACGGAAGAAGGTGTCGTCGCAGGCGGCGGTGTTGTGTTCCTTCGGGCTATTGGCGAGGTGAAGAAGGCCAGGGCAAAGGCCAAAGGTGACGAGAAAATCGGCTTTGATATTGTAAGGGATGCCCTTAAAACGCCGACAAGGCAGATAGTTGACAACTCCGGCGAGCAGGGCGATGTGGTCGTCGCACAACTTCTTGAGAAAGTGGAAAAAGATGGAAATATCGGCTACGACGCCAACACCAGCCAGTTCTGTGATATGTTCAAAGCTGGAATTATCGACCCTGCAAAAGTCGCCAGAACCGCTTTGCAAAGTGCCGCTTCCATAGCAGGACTGATGTTAACGACCAACGTGTTAGTAACCGATTTGAAGGATAAGGACGAAGAGCCGATACTGGGAGCGGTAAGATAAAATTTGTCGTGCGTATTGCGTGATGCGTATCGCGTAGAAGGGGAAGGATATATGGCAGGCAAAATAAAAACATACAGAGGTTTAGATATTTGGAAAGCAGGTATCAGATTGGTTAGAAATATATATAAGTTGACAGAAAAGCTTCCAAAACATGAACTGTATAGCTTAGTCAGTCAAATGAGACGGTCAGCGATTTCCATACCTTCGAACGTAGCAGAGGGTTTTAGGAGATATCACAATAAGGAGTACAAGCAATTCTTGTACATGTCATTGGGAAGTTGCGCGGAACTGGAGACGCAGATAACAATAGCGAAAGAGCTGGGGTATACACAGGAAAATAAAGAGGTTATGTTGCTTGAAGAGTTGGATCATATTTGTCGAATGATTTCTAATCTACTTAAGAAACTCTAACGTACTACGCAATACGATATACGCAATACGAGATTATGGCCAAGCGGGATTATTATGAGGTTCTGGGGGTAGGCAAGAGCGCCTCCGCTGACGAAATTAAGCGCGCGTACCGACGTATGGCAATGAAATATCATCCGGACAAGAATCCGAATGATAAGGAAGCTGAGACAAAGTTCAAGGAATGCGCCGAAGCTTACGAAGTCTTAAGCGACCCTGAGAAACGTCAGCGATACAACCAGTTCGGACACGAAGGCTTGCGCGGAATGGGGATGCGCGATTATGCGCACATGAGGTGGCAGGATATCGGCAGTATATTTGAAGATATCTTCGGCTTCGATGATTTCTTCGGTGACATCTTTGGTGCTCGGGGCAGAAGAGCAAGGCGAGCCGGTCCCACTCGTGGCTATGACCTGGAGACCTCTGTCGAGCTAACCCTTAATGATATTGCTAAAGGCGTTGAAAAAACCATTGAATTTACCCGCCAGGATGTATGCTCAGAATGTAACGGCAGTGGTAGTGCCAGAGGGACAGCACCAGGCCAATGCAAAACTTGTGGCGGCACTGGCCGAGTAATGAGGACAGGTTTTGGTGGCGTCTTTCAGATGTCCTCGACCTGTCCACAGTGCAGAGGCAGCGGACAGGTGATTACCAACCCCTGTAAAAAATGCAAAGGCGCCGGAAGGGTGCCAAAGAAAAGAGTTGTGAACATTAAAATTCCAGCGGGTGTCCACGAAGGCCAGGGAGTAAGAGTGGCCAGCGAAGGTGAACCCGGTCGCTTAGGCGGGCCGAGAGGGGACCTGTATTGCTATGTTAGAATGAAGCCACACGAATTTTTGCAGCGCGATGGAAATAATGTTATCGCAGTTGTCCCCATAAGCATAACAGAGGCTGCTCTTGGGACAACAATAGAGGTGCCAAGTCTGGACGGTACAAAACGGCTGAAGATTCCGTCCGGCACGCAATACGGCAGCATCTTCAGGATAAGAGGGCAGGGTCTGCCGGGTATACGAACAAGCCGACGCGGCGACCAGCTCGTGCAAATAATAATAGAAACGCCAACGAAACTAAGTGCAAAGCAGCAAGAACTGCTGAGAGAGTTCGCCAAAACCGAAGATAAAAGCGTTTACCCCAAATCCAAAGGGTTTTTCGAGAAGTTAAAAAAATATTTTGGTAACAATCGATGAGGCAAAAAAAGCTACAAAAACCGAAAGAACAAGAAGAGCCAAAGGCAAAGAAAAGTGAGTTGGAAGAACTTCGCCAACAAATAGAGGACTTGCAAAAAGAAAAGGATGAGCTTTTTGGAAAACTGCAGCGAGTCAGCGCCGACTATGCAAATTTTCAAAAACGAGCGCCCAAACAGATTGCTGATACTATTGTCTATGAAAAGGAAAAAATAATAAAGACACTTCTGCCTGCACTGGACAATTTTGAACATACGCTTCAAAACGCACACTCGTCGGGAAATGCAGACGTTCTTGTCAAGGGCATCCAGATTATCTACGACCAGATGCTCGATATCCTGAAAACACACGGCATAGAGCAGATAGAGGCACTGGACGAGAAGTTCGACCCTGCTTTACATGAAGCAGTGATGCAAAAGGCTGAGCCGGACAGGAAAGAAAATGTTGTGCTCGAAGAGTTTCAAAAGGGATACAAACTCAATGGCAGGGTTATTAGGCCAAGCAAAGTAATCGTTAATAAGCCATCCTCAGAACAAGAGGTTTCGCAAGAGGAACAGGCCGAACAAGAGCAAACAAGCGATGAATCAACAGATGTGGAGTAATTTCTATGCCGACTTACGAATACCAGTGTGGAAAATGCGGATATGAGTTTGAGCAGTTACAGTCTATAACAGCCAAGCCATTACGCAAATGCCCGGTATGTGGAAAGAGAGAATTGAAACGGCTTATCGGAACCGGTGCTGGTGTAATCTTCAAAGGGACTGGATTCTATCAAACCGATTACAGAAGCGAAAGCTACACGAAAGCAGAAAAAGCTGAAAAAGGCAGCGGCGATACAGAGAGCGTAAAAAAGGAAACCAAGGGTGAGACCAAAGAATCAAAGCCCAGCGAAAAAAGCAAGCCGGGTGCAAAAAACGAAAAGGGAGCAGGTAGTTAGTTTATCTTATCGGTTTGGGGATTCGCTCGAACTGCGAATGTTCGGCCATCTCGAGCAGTTCATATAAAATCATTTCAAGATAACCGGTATTGGGGTTTTCAGCGTTCCGTCTTCGCTGGCGCTACGCCGGACAGGTCTACAACCACGATGGTCAGATGGACTTTTTGGCTATCTTCGGCTCGGGTTGGTGGTTTTTTAATCGTTTCTTCGCTCTCCGCTTGGGGATGGCTTACGCCAGAAGTCAAAACCGGCTTCGGTATGGTTATCAAATGCGGGCTACTATCCTCAATGGCAGTTAACACCTCTTTGCCCGGTGAGAGTTCAGCCATATTGTTCAACGTGGCGAAGTACTTTGCTGCTTTTATTCGCGTTTCAAAATCATCCTGATTAACAATTTCGATAATCTGCTCAGCAGCAACGGTGTCAACCACTATTTGCCCTTCGGGCCGGTCAGTCTCAACAAATAATGTTGCTGAATCAAACTTATCCCAAGTATTGTCTAAATCAGCCAGGAGCGACCTCAAGTTTTGCCGGCTACAACTAAGAGCATGCGATTTTCTCAGCTCGGCGGGGACCGCTGCAGTCCGCTCATCTGAAGGGATGTTATGCTCAATCGCCTTGTTAATAAAAGCCACAACTTCAGAAGGGTTGCTCGTTTTCAATTCAAGCCTGCCGCTAAATTCCATATCAGCGAGGCTGGTTCGGCCGATTGGTTTTTCAGTGGTCGCCACTACTACGCTCGGTCTGGGCTTTTGCATCTGAGACTCTGAGGTAGGCTGTTGCCGTTGCTCAATAGCAACCGGTTTATCAGTAACAGCCTCGGGGGCAACTATCGAGTAAATCACAGCCGCTAAAACAGCTACCAGGCCAATCATAGCGGCGGCAGCGGTGAGCCTTCGAACCAGCAAATGCTTCGCCCCTTCACGCTCGTCGGTTCGCTGCCAGCGGCGGGGCTGAACCAGCAGTTCCTTTTCTTCCAGCGCAGCTTTAATATTCCCCAACGTCCCTTCCGGAGCCTCGGCGTAAGGCAGAGAACTAACTAACCTTTTACACTTCTGAAGTTTTCGCAGGCGCTCAGCAATTTGCTTATCATGCTTTATCAACCGCTGAACCTCGGTCCGATGCCTTTGGTCCAGCTCTCCATCAATGAAGCTGTTGAGCAATTCGTCGATGTCGATATTTGGAAATTCACTTTGGTTCATTACAAGACCGCCTCTATAATCTCTCTTAGATTGGTTCTGGCTCTGCTGAGCCTGCTTCTAACCGTGCCTAACTCGATGTCAAGCACCTCTGCAATCTGGGCGTAATCCATACCTTCGATATCCCTCAAGACAACGACAGCTCGCTGCGCATCATTCAATTTCATCAGCGCTTTTACAGCTATCCTGCACAACTCTTTGTTCTCAACCACAACAGCGGGGTCAGGCAAACTATCATCGCTCAAAAATTCCCTCAACACCTTCCTATCTTTGCCGCCGTATTCATTGTCCTCGGCGTCGAGGCTTTTAAGCCCCAGCTTGCCACTTCTCTGGCAGTAATTCAATGTCAAATTAATACCTATTCTAAAAGCCCAAGTATAAAAGCTGCTTCTGCCCTCGAATTTATCTATATTCTCAATTACTTTGACAAACGTATCCTGTGTAAGTTCCGCAGCATCGTCCCGGTTTGCACATATTCTCAATATAGCGTTATATATTCGATTCTGATACTTAAGAATCAATCTTTCAGTCGCCGCAGAATCGCCCTGCCGGCACTGCCGAACCAGGACGGCGTCGTCAATGCTGATATTTGCAGCTTCGGTCACGCCTTTTCTCCTTAATTAGACCAACATCAGCCTAAAAGGTTCCTGTAAAAAATAAACAAAAAATGAGACTAAAGTGCAGGATATAATCTCAAATTAACCCTTTTTGGTCAATTTAATTTAACCGGAGGGGCAAATATAGTATCTGGTGGATTGTAAAGCATGATTCGTAAATAGTGAACTAACCGCAAGAAACAAAGTATGGGGTGTGAAAAACAACGTGGGCCTATACTGATTAACTCAGTATAGGCCCTGGATTGGTACAAGCTTGGTCGGCCTCACAGCAATGCGGCTTACAGCTATAGTATCTCGCTATAAGATGTTTTGTCTATACCCGGCTAAGGTTCTGTACCAGCGCTGGTGTCGCCAGCCTGCTCATCTGGCTTGGGACTGCTGGGTTTTGGGCCAGGGGCACGCTGCAGTCTGAGGTTGTCAAAGAATACTTTTCCGTCCTTTGTCGCTACATCGTTGAAATAGATGGTCGTAATCTGAAAGTGGTTGGTCTTTCGCTTGCCTGCCTCCTGAAGCTCGGAGAGGTCAAACGTAACCGTAAACCATTTGTCAGTTAGTATGGAGTCGTGGTGTCCAAGGAGCCAGGCCAAATCGTGATCCCACAATTCGATGGTGGTCGGCACGCCGTTAGGGCCGACAATGTAGACATCAATTAGGATTTTATCGTTGTTGACTAAATCAAAGGTAGAAGCGGACCATTCATGACGTATATCAACCCTGCCGTCCCCTTCATCAGTCCAGCTCAGGCCAAGGACACAGTTGCCGTCGGTTGCGGCAGGTACAGTTACACCCGGCCCGAAGCTTGGGTCGTATGAACATGCATCCTTGCCCTGTAGCATAGGCCACGTAACTACTGCGGTGGGGTTGCCTGACTCGTCGTTGACCTTGGCTGTGAGATTGCCAGCGGTGGCTTCAAACTGCTCGTAGCTGGCGAGTAAAGTTTCTTCGGCGGACGTCGGTACAGCCAGAGCCAGCGTCAAAACGACGGAGATTAAAAAATATAATTTTTTAGACATAATAATCCTCCTTCAAAAAGGGTTAAAATAACAAACTGCGCTTTGACCACACACCCAAAAGGCCACAGATTCTGGTAATCCTATAGCAACCAGTTGCTTCGACGTAAAGAAAAAAACCTGACAGGACTATACATATTTTTTGATAAGATTGCACAAAATGCTCAATTTCTCCAATTGCAGACTGCTACAAAAACCGTGGCGAAAAATCTACACAATACGAACACATCAATTTGTGTGTTTAAGGACAAACTCAGCTGAAAGCCGCCTACTGCCCGGGCACAGGGATGTCACCTGTAATATGTAGCTCTGGTTTGCTTTCGGTTCGAAATACAAATCGAATTGGTAAGCCCGCAGGAAATCCTGCCAGTGCTCATTGTTTTTAGCCACATCGTTCAAGTCGATATCCGGCCAAATAAAAATTCTTCTTCCCTTTGGCTCAGCAGAGCGTGGAACTCTGTCGTATAACTCAAAGCGAAATACTGCGGGCGTTTTTATCTGACAATCAAATGCGTCCAGTAAACTCACATAGACCCTTACTTTTGATGGTTTTTCGTCATCGCCGGTAAACTCAGTCAAGGGCATAATATCAACTTTCACCGGGCCATATTCAGAAAGCTGATTACAACCACTATTAGTGCTGGCAGACAACTCGGCGTCTGCTGGTTCACAACCTGCGCCGCCTAAAAGCAATAAAGATATCTGCACTATTACAGCAACGACGTAAGCCATCTTGACGATTGCTTTCATAAAACTACAGGTCCTCATCAAGCATATGACCAAGGCGGTATTTTTTGGTCCTGAGATAGTCGATGTTGTGCTTGCCGGGCTCGGCCTTTAACGGAATCTGCTCGACAATTTTTATGCCATAAACTTCAAGGCGACTTATTTTCTTTGGATTGTTGGTCAGTATTCGTATTTCCCTGAGCCCTAAATCGCGGCAGATTTGTGCACCAATTCCGTAGTCTCTCTTGTCGGCCAAGAAGCCCAGCTTCAGATTGGCCTCAACGGTATCCAGTCCCTGCTCCTGAAGTTTATAAGCCCGCAGCTTATTCGTCAGGCCGATGCCTCTGCCTTCCTGCCTTAGATAAATCAATGCTCCTTTGCCATCCTTTTCAATCATCTCCATCGCAGTTACCAATTGATAGCCGCATTCACACCTCTGCGAATGAAATAAATCGCCTGTCATACATTCCGAATGCACCCTTACCAGGACCGGTTCTGTGTGTTCAATAGGCGTGCCGTTCTCATCAAGCTCACCGACGCTACCTTTGCACAATGCCAGATGCGGCTCCGGAGAAGTTATGCTCTGGTAAGCAATGAGCTTAAATTCCCCGTAGTCGGTAGGCAAAGTTACATGCTCGATTCGTTTGATTTGGCTCTCGCGCTGGAGCCGGTATTCTACAAGTTTTGCAATCGAAGCGATTTTAAGATTGTGTTTTTCGCAGAATTTGAGTAGTTGCGGCACTCGTGCCATTGAGCCGTCTTCGTTCATAATTTCGCAGATGACACCAGCCGGCTTCAAGCCCGCCAACCGCGCCAGGTCAACGGCCCCTTCAGTTTGACCGGCCCGAACTAATACACCACCTTTACGCTCGCGGAGTGGAAATGTATGGCCGGGACGAACAAGGTCGCTGGCTTTGGATTCATCAGCAATTGCAACCTGAATTGTCCGGGCCCTATCGGCTGCACTGATACCTGTGCTTATACCCTCAGCGGCATCAATACTGACGGTAAAGGCCGTTTCGAACCGGGCGGTATTTTCAACCGTCTGAGGATAAAGACCAAGCGAATCACATTTCTCAGCTGCCAACGGCAGACAAATAAGGCCACGACCGAATTTGGCCATAAAGTTGATAATCTCCGGTGTTACTTTCTCAGCAGCGCAAACAAGGTCCCCTTCGTTCTCACGGTCTTCGGCATCGACGAGGACAACCATCCTGCCCTTGCGAAGCTCTTCTAAAATTTGCGGTATTTCGCTAAATTGCATTTTCGTATTTCTTATATCGTATTGTGTTAATCGGCGGCTAAATACTATTTGCTAATTATTCTGCCCGTGCTCTTCAATATAGCGACTTCCGTTGCGAATGTAAATAAGAGTCGCCAAAATAGCAGTCGCCGCGGCCGACCACCAGATGACCCCCAAGAACCAAATCCAGCCTGGCACAAAACCGGAGACCTCAGGGGCAATCAGAATCCCCGTTACCATCGACAATTGCAGGGTTGTGGCAATTTTGCCGATTAACGCAGGAGCGATATAAAAGCGCGAAGTGATAAAATAAATAATCACAAAACCAATCAGCAAAAACAGGTCTTTGCCGATTATCAAAACCACAACCGTCGATGGCAGCAGGAAACCATCAACGTGGCTTCGCTGCGAAGCTAACAGCAAGCACGCAGAGGTCATAAGCAGCTTGTCCGCCGTCGGATCCAGAAACCCGCCGAGTTGTGTAACCTGCTTTTTTCTTCGAGCGAGGAAACCGTCAATTGCGTCGCTGACTGCCATAACCAGAAAAATAAAAGTCGCAGCATATCGCATCACATCGCGCATTGACTCGCTAAGCGCAGGGTCATTTATCTTCAGCATACAACTGACAAATGGAACTATCAGCAGTATCCGAATAATCGTAATCCGACTGGCCCAACTCAACTTCATAAATTTACCTATCTTTCACCGCGGAGAACGCGGAGACCGCAGAGATAAAGTAAGTACTTTTTCAAAAGGCTATCAAATCTAAACGCTGAACCGACGATAATAGCAGGTGTTTCCTTTAATTCCATAGCCGATTTATAACCGGAAAAAACGGATTTGGCAAGAAAATTGCCCAGACAACTTGGTAGTCTTGGTCCCGTCAAGAAAGCTCTTTGTGCTTTAGCGATTTTTTGTTATGATTCGAGAATTATGGAATATAAACATAGTAAGGTCCACAGTGAATATACAGCTTCATCAAAAGCTGACCTCATTGCTTATCTTAAAAAGCAGGATATAACAACTCAACCTGAGACAAAAAGAGATATGAAGATTTACGACGAAAGGCAAGCTGGGTTTCGATTGTTAGCAACTTGGGCTAATGCGAATTATTTTTCTTACCCCCTAAAGTTAGTTCACTGGGATAGACCAGATTTCCTGCTATCTTATGATGGGACGAAAATTGGTATCGAGCGCAGTAGGGCTGCATCGGAAAACTATTTAGCAGTGGATGATATGGCGGAACGAGAAGGAGCAGAAGGACAAATTTTTATGGATAACTTCCAGCCAGGGATGCCAAAACTTTCCACATCTGAGCGACGAGAAATTTACCGAGACCAGCGGCGAGGAGCTGGATGGGGAAATAAGGGACAGGAACGCGATTGGGTGGAATGGATGGTTAGGGTTCTGCTCAAGAAAACAGAAGATTTTAACAAGCCCGACTTTAAGAAATATGACAAGAATTGGCTCTTAATTCATGAACATGAGTCCTTGTTTGTACGCCCTGTAAAGTTAGAGTCTGCGATGGAATTGCTCATAAAAGAACTGAGTCGCTATTGGGCCAAGAAAGTTCGTTACGACAAGCTGCTTATAGAGACAGTAAATCGATTGGTCGAGATTTGTCCCTCAGTGTGGAATCAGTGGCCTATTATCGATCTTTGGGTTTAACCACGTCTTCTTATTAAATGTATCGCGCCCTCGCCAAGCAAAATACACTATAACCTCTGCTTCCTTCGGTTCAGGAGAAAGCTGCATGAAAGCGCAGGTGAATAGAGACTGCTTTCCGCCAGAGGCGGACCATAGGCAGACTCACAATGGCGACAGGAATGGATTCCCGCTTGCGCAGGAATGGCAGAAAGAACATCAGAATATTCTACCAGCTTAATTTTCTTGCTGCAAACTAACGCAGCGATATAATTGCAGAGGTTTGTTTTACCGCAGAGAACGCAAAGATCGCTGAGAAAAGTGAATTAAAAAACAAAAGTATATCTCTGCGTGCTCGGCGAACTCTGCGGTAAGAAAACGGAGAGTAATTTGTCGGATTAACCGCAGAGAACGCGAAGACCGCTGAGATGACAGAAAAAGAGAAATTAAATCAAATCACAGAAGCCATTATTGGTGCTGTTGTGGACGTCCATCGCACTCTGGGGCCCGGTCTGCTGGAATCTGCTTACGAGGCCTGCTTGGCTTTTGAACTTGCCGAACGCGGCCTGAAAATAGAACAACAAAAGCCCATGCCTGTAGTCTATCGTGAGGTCAAACTGGATTGTGGCTATCGGCTGGACATTCTCGTCGAGGAAGCAGTCATTATCGATGTCAAGAGCATCGACCAACTGGCTCCTATTCACAAAGCCCAGTTGCTTTCCTACCTGAAACTCTCAGGTTGCAAGGTGGGCCTGCTGATAAACTTCAACGTCAAGGTTTTGAAAGATAGTGTTGTTCGTATGGTAAACAATTTTCCTGACGCTCCAGAAGAACTCAAGAAAGAATTAAGTATCCATTAAATTTTATATTATCTCTGCGTGCTCTGCGGTAAGTAAAATAGCCAAAAATGACCAAACTCAGCGTCAATCTAAATAAGATTGCATTGCTGCGGAACCAGCGCGATATCGGAATACCGAACGTTCTGCAGGCAGCTAAGACCGTAATTGAGGCAGGTTCTTATGGCATAACGGTTCACCCTCGGCCGGACGAACGCCATATAAAATATGCCGATGTTTATGAACTGGCTGAGATAACGACCGTTGAATTTAATATAGAGGGCAACCCGTTTCTCGGCAGGTATATGGAGATTGTCAGCCAGATTAAGCCGGACCAGGCCACCTTAGTGCCGGATGCACCGGATGCCAATACTTCCGACCACGGCTGGAATCTGAAAGCCGACAAAGAAAGGGTCAGCCCTATTATTAAAGAGTTGAAGGCCATAGGCATTCGTGTTAGTCTTTTTATGGACACCGACGTTGACGGTATTATGATGGCCAAGGAAGTCGGGGCCGACCGCATTGAGCTGTATACAGAACCATACGCCAGAGCTTTTCGAACCAACGAGGGCGTGGACGAAATTTTGCAGCACTATGCACGTGCGGCCCGTGCCGCTGAAGATGCCGGTCTCGGCGTCAATGCCGGGCACGATTTGAACCTTAACAACCTCGGAAAGTTCCTTGCTGAGGTTCCCGGCGTACTTGAAGTCTCTATCGGCCATGCTCTGATAGCTGAAGCTCTTGAGATGGGACTTTTTAACGCTGTCAAAGAGTATTTAAAAATATTGACCCGGAATTAATGAATTATTTTATAATCTTTCGGTGTCTTCGCGAAAAGAATTTATATAGGAGGTTAAGATGTTTACAGGGGCAATGGTGGCGCTCGTAACGCCTTTTCAGGACGGCGAAATTGATTTTCGAACGCTTGATGAACTTATCGATTTTCAGGTGGAAAACGGAATAGATGCAATAGTACCAGTGGGCACAACGGGTGAGTCGCCTACATTGAGCCACGAAGAACATAAAAAAGTTATCGAAAGAGTTGTCAAATCCGTCGGTGGAGAAGTGCCGGTAATAGCAGGGGCCGGCTCAAACTCAACCGCCGAGGCCATCGAACTGACTGCATTTTCAAAAAAGGTCGGC
>CAZTWR010000013.1:0-17704 GCA_964618055.1 uncultured Pirellulales bacterium
TCTCGAAGTGGTTTGACAGCGGTCAGCTAAAGGGCTACCGCATACCCGGCAGCAAAGACCGACGAATACCTGTGAGCGAGTTAGCCCGCTTCATGAAAGTGCATAATATGCCCGCGACGAGACTTCCTGTTAGCAAAATCCGGGTTCTCATAGTGGACAGCAACAGGGATGCAGCCTCAGCTTTGGCAGATACTTTGCGAACCAAGGCCGATTACGAAGTGCAAACCGCCCGGAATAATTTTGAGACTGGCATAATCGCCCAGAAATTTGCTCCACACGTTTTATTGATAAACCTTTTAGCTGAAGACATAGACGCAACGGAGGTCTGCAAAAGCATCCGCAGCAATGAGGATTTGCAAACTATCAAGGTCATAGCCCTTGCAAAACAGTTAAGTGATTCTGAGTCCGCTGCCTTACTACAAAAAGGTTTTGACGGCTGCATATCCAACCATGCCGATGTCATTAAGGTGGTGGAGGAAATTGAAGAAACAACCGCGATTATCTATTAGGGTCACCCTTTTGCAATCTCCTTACAGCTCCACAAATGGGCACTCTTAGCAAATCGCAGTTTTATTCTCAAACGTGAACCAATAAAAAAGGCCAGCTTTAATCATCTGGCCTTTTTTGTGCAACAGCTATCTTTAGTCGTAATCTTTAAATGCCATCCTATGGCGTTACCGATGGTTCATACCCCAATTTCCCCCACACGAGCTTCTGCACCATGTATAAATCCCTCTTGCCATCAGGGGTTTCAGGCTCAATGTCGTTTTCGTGCTCCTTGTCTTGCCTCCTGCCAATCTTCACCGTCTCCTGGCCTTTCCACTTCAGGTGCTCGCCATGTCCATCTGCAAAACCATAGGTCGTTCCGTCACTATGCCGTACCATAGGGGCGTCCCACCACGTATCCTTCGGATTATCGTAATAAACAGCGTAACTGTCCGGGGTCACAAACCCTTCATCAACAAAGACGATTCTCTCCTGCGGCCTGCGAATCTGTGTCCTAACTTTAAATATCCGTTTTTTAGATGCATCATTTCTGCCACCACCAAAACCGTTCATAGAATCAACTATAGCATACGTCAGCATCTCTCCCCGATAGCCGGCTGGGCACCTGTAAAGTTTGAGGTTGTTAATATATGGCCATAATGCTCCTTCTTTGATTGCGCTTATTTGTTCTCCTTGCGACAATTGCTCCCCGGTTTCATAATTATTGTGCCAACACCTGCCTACCCAAGGAAGCTCGTTTGCATTAAAACCTGTAGTCGGCGCAACAGCGTGACCAGGGGGGCCTCCAGCGGCTCCGTTAACAATCTTATCCTTGTTAGCATCTGCATACACAGTCCACGCAAGCACCAACTGCTTCAGGTTGTTAAGACAAGCCGCACGTTTACCTTGCTCCTGGGCACTCTGCAGCACAGGTATCAATATCGCCATCAACAACGCAATGATGGCAATCACAACCAGAAGTTCTATTAACGTAAATCCTCTCCGTCTGCGTGTAATGATATTCTTACCTTCCGCTTCTAAAATAAATTTTTCAAAAATCATTACTTGAATTCGCCTATTTTAACACAATCTCAAATTATACCACACAATCCTTGTTATATCAAGCAACAAAAAAACAAATTTTTATCCCGCTAAAATAACACTATTCTGCCTTTTTTTGCAACATCCGAGCCTGCAATTTTATTAACTCCTCGGCACTGACTGTTTTTTCACGCAAATCACCAAAGACTACTCTATACTTACCATCGGAAAGCTTCCATTGTATCAGCACCGCATTATCATCTTTAGGGTCAATGCTATCTCCATAATACACGATGTCTTTGACCCTTTTAGCGAGATACTCGTATCTTGACTTAGCTGTCAACACATTGCTCCTGTCGGCGTCGATGCCCTCCAAACAATATTTTATTAATAGCTTGCTGTCCTGATATATACTATCACCTTCCAGACTTCGACTTCCAAAAAAGCTCGCACATAAAATCATCGTTACAATTATCGCTGCTGCTGCGGTTAATTTGTTTATCCTTAAATCTATAATAATATTGACGGTATCCATCCCACCTCTATGTGGTGAAAGCTGCGGCGGGATTTGATGCTTTATATCCTCAGCAAGATGAGGGTGAACCGGCTCTGTTGTTGCATCTGCCAATTCATTCAATAATTTTTCCAGTTTTTCTTCTCTCACAATAGCTCCCCATCTTCAGAGCTAATCTGGCTTCTTAAAATTTTTAATGCTCTGTTCAACCTGCTTTTGAAAGTGCCTTGCCTTACGTCCGCAGCTTTGGCAGCCTCTGCAATAGTCAAGTGCTGCATATAGTGCAAAACAACTGCTTGCCTCAATTTTACCGGCAGTTTTATAACGGCATTTTTCAGTCGGCCAAGCTGCTCCAAATGGCCGGTTTTATCACACCCAGACTCACTGCCGTCCGGCACATCAATCCCCCCAACACTAACTGCTTTGCTGTCCTTGTGCCTTCGCCAGTATAGCCTTGAAACATTACCTGCAATTCGATATATCCAGCCATTTAACGCTTTTTCACTTCTCAACTGCCCTATATGTTGCCAAGCCGCCAGAAAGCTTTCCTGGGTCAGTTCTTCACTGACCTGGCAGCTATGGCCGAGCCTTCTCATAAAAACATAAATCTGCTTATAGTATATATCAACAAGCTCGGCTGCGGCAGCACGATTTCCCGCTCTTAACCGAGCAACAAGGGAATCCCGCCTTTGCTCCGAATACTCCATATTGGCCCGAAGGTATCGCTGCCACCTATAAGATGCGCAAAACCAGTATTCTGTTCCGTAAATTCTGTATTTTTCCCACTATTTTCACCCAGCCCCTCCATGGGGGCGGGGTTCAGCCTACTTTGCCAAAAAAAGCATTATACCCTAAATCTGATTTTTCTGCAATATCAGAGTATACACAGCTTAAAGCACCATACAGATTATGCTGGAATTAGCTGGCCGAAGAAAATATGCAGATAACCACCCAGAATATTTATTCGACTTGCTCTTTTTTGCTCAACGCCGCCCCTCGGAGGGGCGGGGTCAAGATAGCAAACACAAGGACCACCAAAAGGACCACCGCCGATATATGTTTAACGACTTCGGGCAGCATCCAACCAGGCCGGGTAACTATTTCGAAGTCAACGCCGGCAGCGATATAATCCAACAGAATGCCACTTAAGAGAGCACATCCTGCGACGGTAGCCAGATAGGTAATCGCAGTTGCTCTGCCTAAAACTTTCCAAATGGTTACAAAAGACGCCGCATTGGTGGCCGGGCCTGTCATAAGAAAGACCAGTGCCGCGCCCGGGGTCAAACCTTTCAAGATGAGAGCCGCCGCCACGGGCACTGAGGCGGTCGCACAGACATAAACCGGTATTCCCAAAAACATCATCACCACCATTGCGAAAATACCGGTTCCGAGTTTTTCCGCGAAGTAACCCTCCGGCACTAATGCAGAGATAAAAGCAGCGACAATCAGGCCCACAAGCATTGCCCTGCCAATATCTCGCGGCAGTGTAACAAAACCGTATTTTAATCCTCTGGCGATTTTTTTGTTCCCAGCGCCGCCGCAGCACTCATCCGTGCATTTAGCAGGAGCAGGCTGACCGTCCCGCGGGCTTCGACTGAACACATCGACCAGGCTGCCGCCGACAATACCGGTTACAAAGGCCGCCACCGGCCGGAAAATGGCAAAGACAAGACCAAGAAGGCTCAAGGTTACGAAGATACTATCAACGCCCGTCTGGGGTGTTGATAACAAAAATGAGATGGTCGAACCTTTGCTCGCGCCGTGCTTGTGCAGGGACATCGACACCGGAATCACGCCGCACGAGCATAACGGCAGCGGAACACCGAAAATCGATGCTTTTAGCAAAGGCCATATTCCCTTACCGCCGAGATGCCTTTCCACAAGTCGCTGTGATATAAGCACCGACAGAATTCCCGCCACTAAAAAGCCGAACAATAAATAGGGCGACATCTCAGCTACCGTGGCCCAGAAATCCACGATTATCGACTTAACGAAATCAGCCATTGCGCATCTCCGTTTTTAAATCAGGCACTAACTTTTTATACGCCTCAGGCGTATTTTTTGTTTCGGTCTTAGCCACATTGCCCCGTAAATCAACCGTAATATCCTTAAAAGTAGTCTTCACACACAAACTGCACCCACTGCATTTTTCTTCATTGATTTTTACTATGTTTCGCAAAACCATCTTGAAACCATTTTCCTGCTTAATTTATTTGAGCATCAGAGCCAAATCTTCCTCGACATTTCTAACGGGGCTGATATTGAATTTCTCAACCAGTATATTCAATACGTTTGGACTGAGAAACGCCGGCAGGCTCGGCCCAAGCTTTATGTTCTTTATTCCAAGATGCAGCAGCGTCAGCAGAATCGCCACTGCTTTCTGCTCATACCATGATACCACAAGCGAAAGAGGCAGGTCATTAACACCGCATTTGAATGCCTCAGCAAGTGCCAGTGCGATTTTAATCACTCCATAGCAGTCATTACACTGGCCGGTGTCAATCAAACGGGGGATACCGTCGATGTCGCCATAGCCGCGGTCATTTAATCGGTACTTTCCGCAGGCGGCTGTCAGTATCACACAGTCACCCGGCACCTTCTCAGCAAATTCAGTATAGTAATTTCGCCCAGGCTTGGCGCCGTCGCAGCCGCCAATAAAGAAGAAGTGTCGAATCTTACCCGCCTTTACCGCCTCGACAATCCTGTCAGCCAAACTAAGTACAGCCGTATAGTGAAAGCCGGTGCTGAGTGTTGGGTTCCCGCCTTGCGGGGTCCCTCCTTGGGGATTTTCCGGCAGCTTTGGCTGCGACAAGGCCTTGTCAATTACTTCGCTGAAATCCCTATTCTCGATGTGTTTAACCCCAGAAACACCAGCTATACCGCACGTAAACATCCGGTCTTTATAGCTATCTTTCGGAATCATAACACAGTTGGTTGTTACTAAAATTGCACCGCTGAAGTTATCAAACTCTTTCTTCTGATTCTGCCATGCGGTGCCATAGTTACCTATAAGGTGTCTAAACTTCCTCAGTTCCGGATAGCCATGAGCAGGGAGCATCTCGCCGTGAGTATAAACGTTAATCCCCTTACCTTCGGTTTGCTTCAACAGTTCATAAAGGTCCAGCAAATCGTGGCCGGTAACGACAATCCCTGCCCCGGCTTTCGTGCCTCTTGCGACAGTCGCCGGTGCAGGATTGCCAAATCTCGATGTATGGGCATTATTGAGCATCTCCATAACGCGAAGATTCATCTCGCCGGCTTTGAGCACCAGTTCAAGGTAGCGGTCCAAGTCAAAGTCCACGTTCGTCAATGTTGCGAACATCGCCTCGTGCATAAAGGCATCGACCTGCTCATCTTTCTGACCAAGCTCGCGAGCGTGATACGCATAAGCAGCTATACCCTTTAGCCCAAATATAAGCGTATCCTGCAGAGACTGAATGTCCTCGTCCTTGCCGCAAACGCCGACTTTCGTACATCCCGTCCCGCCTGCTGTTTGTTCACACTGATAGCAAAACATAAATTTCCTTTCATTTTTTAATTGGTTTTTTGCTGCTTTTTGTCCTTTTCCGTCTCTCGTCTATCAGCTTACTATGTATAACTCTTAAATTCTCTACACCAGAGACTTCCAGACATTGCTTGGCGTATTGACACCATTGGGCACAGCCGAGGTCTATCCTGGGATTAATCACCATCTGTCCACACCTGCGACATTTCAGTTTTGGCTCATCCTTGAAAAACTCAACACTTCTCCCACAGCCGGGACACCTCACCTCAAAAATATCTTCCGGCTTCCAAAATCTCTGGTCTTGTCCTGGACATCTGACCATAAGCTATCCTCATTTACTTCCGTTTTCTCCATTCAGAATCTTTATTTATCTGCTTTTACTTTACTTCGGCTCTGCAGTATTTCCTCGAGGGTAATTCCGCCAAGATAACCATCCATATACAGTTGAAGACAAGTCAGCTTTGTATTTACCTCGCATTCGGGCTCAAATTCACATCCCCTTGCGGCTCTGGATTTCACTTTCGAACGACCGCTCTCTAACAGTTGTTCAAACGCAATACTGCTTAAAAACCGTTCAAGATACTCCTGCAACCGTCCTTTTTCAACTCTCTATCGCGATGGCTCCATCGGCAGAGATGCAGACCTGCTTTTGAAGGCCTTTGGCAGATAAAAACCGGTATTCCCGCTGCCCTGTTATCACTACATCGTTATTATCTACTGTTATCTTAACACACTGTTCGGGATATCTCTGGCGGATTGTGTTAGCTAATAGAAAGGCCTTTTCAAGTCCATCGCCGGTCTTGTAGTTTACCACTTCATCGGGCTGGGCCAGTCGCTTGCCATCGTAAATTGAGACATTTTTTACTTGTTCAAGCTGCGCATACATCTCTTCGACCGGCATCGAAGCTGCCATCCGAACTGAGACCGGATTGCGCTCCACGGCTGCCTTGACAAACGGGGCCCAATCGCAGCTTTCCATATCACGATACGCATAAAAGGCAAGGTCTGCGGTGATATTGCTCTGACGTATTTGCTGGAGATAGTCAATTATCTCTTCTCTGCTTTGTTCGGTACTAATTTCAATTGGCTCGCTGAAGAGAAAATTTTTATCTAAGGCCGGCAGCTTCGCCTCGGTGTGTAGAAAATCAGCCAACTCATCAACAAGCTGCTGCGCACCAGGAATGGCTGGCTCAAGATATTTTTTTAAGGCGTACCTACCCTCTGAATTTCTTAGGTCAATCTTTTCTTTTTCTATAAATTCTTCGAGCTTGTCGCAGCGGATTCTGCCGGGAAACTGGTACGGAACAAAATCCTCATCCGAAACTTCGGCAAGCAGTTTGTCAAAAGTTTTATCCGCTATTCTGTAATTGCTGCTGTGCTCATAATGAAACAGCACTTCTGCTTTTAAGAACTGTATCTGTCCATGACAATCACGGCAAACCTGGAAGAACTTTTGATAGTCTCGGTTAAACCGTAGGAAATTTGCAAAGATTTGTAAGGTCAATTCTGCCGATAAATATGAACTGAGTTTTTCAATAAAATATTCGTAAGCTTTTCTTCCTATTGTCGCATCATCATGCATACAATGCACATAACCTGATGGATGGACCACGATTGTAATGTTTTCATTTCGCAGTGCCCGCTGGGCCTTGTTTGAAATGGCGGTGCCGTTGAACCACATCGTCTTTGTAACGAGCCGTCTATTGTTGGTCAGAACCCCATCCTGTATATCGATGAAATTCTGCGAATGAAGAGGCGTGAGTATCATATAAATATCTTCAAGCGGTATTCCACAGACGATGAACAAAGCCGCGACGTACAAAGCTGAAAGCGACACACATTCACCAGCAGCTGTTTTGTAACCCTCTTTGAGACGAAAGGCATTCATAGCCTCGATTGTTTCTGTTTTCCAGTACGGAATGACGTCACTATCATACTTATCCAGACCGAAGTGCTTGCGGATATCCACGTCGAAATAATATTTATCACCTTGGTAGCCGAACAGAGCGTTGCTTTTGGCTATTGCCTCATGCGAGATGAAGCAGGCAAAGCGCTTAAGCTCTTTATCCCTGCTGGTAAGGCCCCACGTTTCAAGGTCGAGATTGAACTCATACTCGTCCATTATAAATTGTCTAAGCCGCATCAGCTTTTTATAGCTTCCCTTGCCCTCGAGTTTTTTGAAACAGTCGAGCTGCCGCCACTTCCAGATAATGGGACTCATAATATTAGCCAGCACCAAGCTGTACATCAACTCAGGAAAGACAAAGATTTCCATATCCGAAAGCGTTATTGCGGAAGTATATTTTTCCAATTGTTGTGGATTCATTTCCCTCGACTGTGCTCGGGACAAGTTTGTTCGGTACTCTCATTTTCCAGAATTTTCGGCACTTTTTTTATAAACTCTTTCATTTGGTCTCTTAGTTTTACAAAAGCAGCTTTTATTTGTTGTTCGGTTCCGGTCATAAACGTCGGGTCTTCAAATGTTCTGTGAAAATGTTTGGTTTTATGGGGAAAGATTGGGCATTTTTCTCTGGCGTTATCACAGACTGTGACGACATAATCAAAATCGATGTCCTTAAGTTCCTCGACATGTTTTGACCTTTGTGCTGAGATATCAACACCAGCTTCTGCCATTACCTTTACAGCCATTTGATTTAAACTTCCCGGTGCAATACCAGCTGAGTATACGTCCATAGTATCGCCCTTGAGATGTTTTGCCCAGCCTTCGGCGATCTGGCTGCGACAGGAATTACCCGTGCAAAGAAACAGAACCTTTATTTTGTCTTCATCTTCAGCCATAACTACTCCACATGTTACCAGAGACTCCATGCAGATTATCTGTGCGAACAGAACCTAAATAGTTCACACAACTCACAGCCGTTGCGGTGCTGGCCTGTGCAGCCATCCAGTATTCCAATCCTGCTCAATGCAAAATCATATTTAACAGGGTCGGTTGGCTCGATTTCAGCAAAACATTCTGTTATTTCCACCGCGGTTGATAAAGAAACCGTTTTTCGGTCGTGAAACCCTAAGATCCTGCATAATCTACCCATATGGACATCTACCGGCACAATCAGCTTAGCCTTATCAATACACCTCCACAATCCTGTATCTACATCATCATTACGTACCATCCAACGCAGGAAAAGGTTCAGCCGTTTACACGCGCTGCCCGCTACTGGTCGGGCCAGCAAATAGCTTAACTGTCTTGGAACAGGCTTTTTGCGGATTTTAGCATACATCTCCAGAAGCGAATCGCAAAATTTCGACAATGCAGCAATAATATTCTTATCGCCTGGATTGTAGCCCTGAACGAAAAACTCCTGGATACTGCCGTATCGGTTCAAAACTTTTTTTAATAATTCCAACAAATCCGACAATGAATCTCCAGACGTGAAGCGATGCTTGAAATTTTTTAGCTTTTGCCTTTTTTGCTTATCAAAGTTCAGGGCAAATTCAAAAGGGCTGGCTCCCATACGTCCTAACAGGTCAGTCAGACTTTTTTGAATTTGTTGAACTCTGCCGTAAGCAAGCTCAGCAGCCAAAAATGCAACGATTTCCCTGTCTTGCCGGTTTGAATACCAATATACAAACTGCAGAGGGTCGGGCTTTATATGCTCACGATGGTTGTACTTGTCATACAGTCCTTCAAGTACATTTTTAATTTGTGCTTTTGAATTTTTCAATTAGAACGCTTAATTGTTTTATATTAAGTTCCCTCTCGTACAAAGGTCGTTTATCCTGCTTAAGAGCGCCTATATTTTCTTCAAAGCTGTGCTTTTTTGAATTTATGTAAAATATACCAAGCGGCAATTTTCGGGTTTCTGTTGCTTTTTTGAAGGCCTGGTTTCTATCAGAGGGGTCGTGTGATTCTTCAAGATAATAACAATTTTCCTCAAACCATTGGTAGGTATTGAGCCTGTTGAATGAAATGCAGGGCTGAAGTATATCAACAAGGGCGTAGCTTTTATGCTTAACAGCTTTTTTCAATATTTGCCCTGTCTGCTCAGCATCGCCGGCAAAGGCCCTTGCGACAAAACCGGCGTCCAAGGCAATAGCAACAGCCAACGGATTAAACGGCTCAAGAAAAACTCCGTCAACCTGCACAGGCGTTTTGAAGCCAACCTGACTGGTTGGCGAGGCCTGGCCTTTTGTGAGACCGTAAACCATATTGTTGTGGACGATGTTTGTTATATCAGGATTTCTGCGTATAGTATGTACAAAATGATTGCCACCCTCGCCATACATATCACCATCGCCGCTTTCGGCTATCACGGTAAGGGTGGGATTAGCCGCCTTTATGGCTGTTGCGGCCGGCAGCGCCCGGCCGTGAAGTCCATTGAATACGTTGGTTCTGAAATAGTGAGAGATTTTTGCCGCCTGGCCAATGCCTGAGACGAGCACAAGGTTTGTCGGCTCAATTTTTAACTCAGCCAGAGTGTGCTTTAATATCTTAAGAATAGGGAAATTGCCACAACCTGGGCACCAAGCAATGTCAGTATTACCGATATCAAAAACCTCAGCATCCATAAACTAAAACCTTAATCTAATATGTTCCTCAAACTTTCCATGACCTCTTCCACAGTGAAGCTTAGGCCGTTATATTTTAGAATCTTCTCGTCAACCTCGATTCCGGTATAAAGCTTTATCAGTTTGCTAAATTGACCGGTTGCATTACTCTCGATAATTATGGTTTTATCCGCCCTTTTGAGATAATCCGCCGTTTTACTGTGTAATGGGTACACCTGTCTGAAGTGCAGGAATGAAATGTCACCTCTGGACAAATTCCTCACCGCCTCACTTACGACGTTATATGTTGAGCCCCAACATACTATCAAGGTTTTATAATCATCCGGTCCTACCAATTCAGGCGGTATTACCTCACTTTTTATAGATTCGGTCTTCTTCAGTCTTTTGTTGACCATTGTGGTTCTTAAATCAAGGTCTTCTGTAATATGCCCTTCTGTATCGTGCTCATCACTGTCGACCACAACAAGTCCCTCACCGAAGCCAGGTATGCCACGAGGAGATATGCCGTCATCAGTTAACTCATACCTTTTATAATCCTTCTGCGTTTTTATAAAGTGCTTTTCGATTTTTATATCTGACAAGTCAAGAGAAGTTATATTGTAATAAGAATCCAGAAAATACTGGTCTGTGAGTATGAAAGCAGGAACCTGATATTTGTCAGCGAGGTTAAATGCTTTCTGGGTTAGATAAAAAGCGTCTTCAATTTTTCCCGGGGCAAAAATTATTCTGGGGAATTCACCGTGTCCTGCATAAAGAGCAAGCTCAAGGTCCGCCTGCTCTGTTCTTGTGGGTAATCCTGTAGCTGGGCCAGGTCTTTGGCCAAGATGAATCACAACCGGCATCTCAAGCATACCGGCCAGGCTCAGGCCTTCAGTCATCAAAGCAAATCCGCCTCCCGAGGTTGTCACCATCGCCCTTGCACCGGCATACCAGGCACCAATCACCATATTCATCGCAGCAATTTCGTCCTCGGCCTGTTCAGCTATTATGCCGAAATCTTTGGCGTGCTTTGCAAGGAACACCAGCACAGATGTTGACGGAGACATAGGGTAGGCGGATATGAAATTACAGCCGCCAGCTATTGCGCCGAGAGCAACGGCTTCCGAACCGCTTAAAAGAACCTGGTCTTTGATACCCGCATCCGGCTTTATAGCAAAACTAACCTTTCCCGAGTTTACCAAATCACAGCCGAGCTTATGCCCGGCCTTTGCCGCCTCGAGATTCTTGTGCACGATGTCATCGGACTTTTTGGAGAAATATTCCCTGATGTAACTATTCATTAACTGTAAATCAATCCCACATAAACCGGCAACTACACCGACCGCCACGATATTTGAATAAATCTTGTCTCCTAAACCAGCGGCAATTTTAGTGAAAGGTATCTCGATACAAGTACACCCGCACCATTTAGAAACTTCGCCGGTATTTTCGGTCTCCGTCAGGATTGTCATCCCAGGCGAGACTCTCTTTTGCACATGCTGGATGGCATCCTTATCCAGTGGAATAAGAATATCTATTCGATTAACAACCGCCCTGACTGGACTTGAAGAGACCCTTATCTGAGTGGAATTGGTCCCACCACGAATACGCGACATATACTCTTTTGTGGCGAAAACGTTATAGCCAGCAAGTTTCAGTATCCTTGTGAGGATGTATTCGACAGTTTGAATACCCATCCCAGCCTGGCCACAGAGGACAATAGAGGCGCTATCGGTGTTTTGAGATAATAATTTGTCACTCATAGTATCTGTTGATATTCAGAACTGGGTTAGAAAGCTAATTCTTTTGGCTCAGTATTCTTCCAAATGGTAGAACTCGGCATTTTCAAGCCATGTTTCAGGTCTCGATACAAAATCAATTATGTTCTCGAGCAGGAAATAGTGCTTTTTCTCCTCGTCAGCCAATTTTAGAAAAATTCCCTTCTGGGTTCTCTCTACCTCATTGGCTTTTTCCAGGTAAAAATCCCGGCTTTGTTTCTCAATCTGCTGGGCCTTTCTATAAAGCTCAGTTTGGCTGATACCAAAATTAAAGTCCTGGACGGATTCCCGCATTTTTGCGAAAACATCTCTGGCATCCAACAAGACAGTCGTCTCAGCCAAATCAGGGGCAACATCTTCTTTCATATCTGAAACAATTTTATAATGCTTTGCCTCCTCATCAGCTAACATATTAAATACTGTCTCAAGGCCTTTACTGTTTGATTTACCAGCCAGCTGACGGTAGTAATCCTCACTATATTTTTCTTTCTCCATAGCAAATTCAAATATGTTCATATCTCTATCCTTTGCAGTAACATAAGTTAAATTTCTGCGAGTTTTCGCCACTTTTGGCCGTCATATTCAATAAGTCTATCGGCCTGAGGAAAGCTCTCGCTGCCCGCGGGATATTCATAAGGTGCTGAGTCATCATTTTGCCAAATCTGCAGTACAGGCGTTAATAATTGCCAGGCGATTTCAACGCTGTCATACCTGTTAAAGAGCGTCTGGTCACCAACCATACAGTCACGGAGTAACCTCTGATAAGCCTCGGGCATATCGACCAGGAAAACGTTTTTGTAATTAAAATTCATATTGAGGGTACTCATACAAATCTTCGAGCCCGGGCGCTTCGCCTGAAAGCTCAGCGAAATCCCTTCCTCGGGCTGTATCTGCAAGAGGAGAACATTTGCAGGCATATCCTCCAAACCGGCAGAGATAAACCCCGCCCCTCCAAGGGGCTGGGTAAACATCGAATGAGGGACTTTTTTGAAAGTGATAGCAATCTCGGTATCTTTATTAGCAAGCCTTTTGCCGGTTCTTAGATAGAAAGGAACACCTCTCCATCGCCAATTATCCATAAACAACTTTGCAGCAACGAAAGTTTCGGTTTTAGATTGTGGGTCTATGCCGGGTTCGTCCCGATATCCGACAACCTTTTTGCCGTTTATCACCCCCGAACCATACTGCCCCCGCACAATCAAGCTATCCAGCTCATTCGAGTTAAAGGGGCGAATCGAACGTAAAAGTTTAACCTTTTCGTCACGAATACGGTCTGCTTCAAACGACGCCGGGGGCTCCATCGCAACCAAAGCGAGCATTTGAAGCATATGATTTTGAAATATATCCCGAAGTGCACCGGCTTTATCGTAATAGCTGCCACGATGCTCAACACCTATCGATTCGGCTATCGTAATCTGAACATGGTCAATATAATTGCGGTTCCACACAGGCTCAAAAATGGCGTTTGCAAAACGAAACATCAAAATGTTCTGGACGGTTTCTTTGCCCAGATAATGGTCGATACGATATATTTGCGACTCATCAAAACATCGGCGGATTTTATTATTCAGTTCAATGGCACTTTGCAAATCTCTGCCAAAGGGCTTTTCAACAATCAATCTGACCCGTTGTTTTGAATCAGACTCATTGATGCAGGACAAGGTTGAGGCGCCTAGATGTTCCACTATTGGGCCGTATAGAAATGGCGGAACAGCAAGGTAAAAAATACGACAGCCATCAACCTTGTGCTTTTTGTCCAACCGGACGAGTCTGGCTCTGATACTTTCATAAAACGCAGTATCATTGTAATCGCCGTCCACGTAGTAGAGCTTCTCTGTAAAAGTATTCAAATCTTTCACTGATACATCGCCGGCATTTCCTCGCATCGCCTGTCGCGCAGTTTTTCGGAAATCTTCGTCTGTGAGTTTTTTCCGACCACAACCTAACAGATAAAACTTTTCGTCAAGCAAATCCTGTGTAAAAATCTGAAAGATACCCACAAGCAGTTTTCTGCGGGTTAGGTCGCCGGAGGCACCAAAGACAACCATAGCATTTGGCGGGGCTGCTGTTTCGGCACAGACAATATCTTGGGGACTTAAGGTCGGTTGAATTTTTCCCATAGTAACTACCTCTTATATGCTGAATAAGCCGGGGCGAAATCCACAGTTTTTTCAGCAGCAGGATTTAATCTTCAAGTGGTTCAAATTCATCTTTGCCAGCACCACACTCCGGACAGACCCAGTCAGCCGGCAAATCTTCAAAAGCAGTACCAGCTTTCACACCATTTTCGGGGTCGCCTACGGCGGGGTCATATACATATCCACATATAAGACATTTATACTTTTTCATATTTTTTGCTCCTTTCTCCAATTTTGCCCTTGGTTTTACCTTGATGTATGTTGCAGCAGTTTTGGGCGTCCTGCCGTGTTTTATATCACGATAATAATCATACGTCATAGGTTCTGCGTTTTCATCAAGCGTTTCACAGGCCACAATTTTTGCAATAAATAACGTGTGTGTTATAACATCAATACTCTCAGTAACTTCGGCCTCGAAAAAAGCTACGGTATTATCCAAAACTGTCGGCGCGCCTGTCTGGCCTATTTTGTAATTTACCTGCTCGAATTTATCTATATTTCTGCCGGACTTAAACCCAAAGTTACCGATAAAAGACATCGGCGTTTCCTGAGAGAGAATAGAAACGGCAAAAAGCTTACTATCGGTAATGTATTCGTGGGTCAAACACCGTCTGTTGATACTGACAGCTACCATTGGGGGATCAGGTGTCAACTGAAAAACGGTATTTACAATACAGCCCTTGAATCTGTCGTTCTTTTTCGAGCATATTATACACATCCCATAGCTTAGCTTGAAGAGGGATTCCAGATTCAGCATTTGTCCCTCCAGGACAATTCAACTTCCGGCTCAGGATGGCCCAGCTAATTAAGTAACTTTAACTGTTCGAGCAAAATGTGAATATGGCTGAGCTCTTCGTTTATAATCGCATCGACTTTTTCCCTGCCGGCTCTGGGAGGTACTAAGCCCCTCAAACCGTAATAAAAAACAACTGATTCCTTTTCAGAATTGAGAGCTATCTCGAGGATTTCCTTCATTGTTTCGCTGCCGGTCAATTCCTCATCCGGGCTTTTCTTTCCTTCCCAGCTGCGAGCATCAGCCATTGTTTGAAGATACATTGCCGCTTCGTTAGCAGGGTCAAAAACAGTTTCTTCCTTTTCCCGCCCACTGAGCTGCTTTCTCATTTTCTCAAAGGTCTTCAGGTGGCCATCCTCCATCGTGGCCATATCCAGCAGCATTTGTTTTATTTTATCATTCGATGTCTTTTCAGCAGCTTTGCGGTAAAATCTGGCGCCATTTCTTTCGATTTCCTCTGCCATTTCAAAAATTTCATCTGCATTAAAGGTAATGCCCATTTCTATTCTCCTTTTGTTGCAGGTGGCGTAAACACTCGTTGTCCTAATTCACGGTCGAGCATAAACATCCCACCCGGTGCGTTTCCCATCATTTTCAACTGCTGCACTATTTCATCAGCAGACGATTCTTCCTCGACCTGCTCATTGACAAACCACTGCAAAAATGTGTTTGTCGCATGGTCCTTCTCTTTTATAGTCAAATCCACGAGCTGGTTAATCAGGGCTGTAACTTTTTGTTCGTGTGTGTAAACCGCCTCGAAAACCGCCAGCGGTGATTCCCATTTTGTCGGCGGCCCATCTATAGCCTTCAATGTTACTCTGCCGCCACGTTCATTTACGAAGTCGTAAATTTTCATCGCGTGCATCAGCTCTTCCTGCGTTTGCACTCTCATCCAGTTGGCAAAACCATTTAAATTAAGCGATTTAAAATAGGACTCCATCGACAGGTACAGATACGCTGAATACATTTCTGCATTAATCTGTTCGTTCAAGGCCTCTTCCATCTTATTACTAATCATTTCCACTGTCCTTTCTGTCCCAAGGGTTTTGTTTATCACTTCTTGCGAGTCACAACCAAAGCCACGAGGCCGCCCAAAACCATCGGTATAACCCAAAAACCGCTGGCAATACCGCTAATTTCGGGCAGCGTAACCTTTTTAAAGTTCGCAATTGCATCTATCGGCTGGACTATTCCAGGATATATCAGAATGAACACCAAAGCTCCCACGAACATACCGGCAACAGTTACCAACGCATCAAGGCGGCCTGAAGCCGCACAGGCCAGCCCGGTCCCAGGGCAATATCCGGTCAGACCAAAACCTATTCCCAGAAGCGCACCGCCGATGGCGACCGCCACCATAGCCGCCGGCTTGACATCAAAGTGTGCTGCACCACCAAGCTCAAATATCCACGTTCCTAACATACCCACGAGAACAAAGACCACAATTGTTCGCAGAGCATGAAAATCCTTCAGTCGCAACGTACCGATTATCTTGTCCGGGTCCGCCAGTCCGCCCAGCAACAGCCCTGCACCAAAAAGCACACCGATAATAAAACCTATCATTTCGGTTGACATAAATCAGCTTTCTACTTTGTAATTGTTGGAACCATAGGATAAACAAAATACGCTGTCAGCATCCCAAAGCCAAACATTGTAACAGTAAAAGGTACCACCGACAGCGACAGTTGTGCCCATCCACTTGCAAATTGTCCGCTCGTGCATCCATGGGCCAACCGCGCCCCCAACAGTATCAAAAAACCGCCTATGAATCCGGCAATAAACCTTTTCACGACAGAAGCGCCGTGATTAGCTCGCCACCACACCGTAGTATTCTGCAGCCTCCACCGCCGAATCAGAACTGCTGCTATAAACGCACCGGCTAATATGCCTGCATCAAGCCACCATCCATAGCCTAACTTTTGATATTTTTCTGCGCTAATCAGCGGATGCCCTTTCGCATATTGGCTATTGACAGCATTAATAATCTTTGCATCGGCAACCACAAACTGAGTGGAAACACCCAATGGCTTTACCAAACCAACCGCCAAAACCTGGACCAAGCCTAACAAAGTCCCTGCCGCCCACCATGGCAATGGCGACTTCCTAACTGCCAGCTCTTCCATAGCTACACCTCCACATCTCAAGCTTGAGAACTCATAAGACGCTCAAGTCAAGCAGAAGCTCTATTTACTCTTCCACAAGCCGTGAACATTGCAATGCTCTCTTGCGCTGACAGAATCGGCCTCAACGTTAAACACAGCCTCAGGTGCCATCCCCGCCTCCAGGAACTGCCTGTATGCTTTGCCGTCCGCAAGCAGTTCAATCCACTCAATATGATGTTTCTCCTCCGTAGGATGAGGAATACTGCCGACCTTTACCCTGTAGCCGCCATCGATTCTTTCGATTACGGGTACATGCTTTTCTTTGCCCTCATCAGCGGTCTTCGCAGAAAGGTTTTTCATCGGCTGACCACAGCAAACCAATTCACCGACGCCGGTGTGAAGAACTTCCACAATATTGCCACATACCATACATTTGTAAATTTGAAGTTTCTCAGTCATAATATCTCCCTTTCACTGTTTGGCAGTCTTGAATTTTTTATAGTCAATCTAATGCGGAAAAATCCTTTTCTAATTTACGATTTTAAGCTCCTTGTGTTTGGTGAGAATTTCATCTGCCATTTTGTCCAGGGCCATAAAATCCTCATCTTTAGGATAACCCTTTGCTATCACCGGCTCAAGAATTTCTACTTTGAGGTTACCAATCAATCCCGTAATCTGCTCTGCCATCCTGCCGCCCCATCCGAAGGAGCCAATAATCGAAGCAAATTTCGTTTTCGGTTTAAGTGCGTTTGCCAAAATTGCAGCGTATGCGACTTTTGGGTGCGCTGCCGTCAGGACCGTTGGAGAGCCGAGTACAATTGTAGCTGCATCGACAAGC
>CAZTWR010000013.1:17714-19441 GCA_964618055.1 uncultured Pirellulales bacterium
ATATTGCCAGCTTACCAATGTCAGTCACGGTAAGATTGAACTGCTTAACTGTAATACCTCTTTCAATCAAGGCGTCCACAAAATGGTCAACCATTTTTCTTGTGCTGTTGTGCATTGATATATACGGTAACACTACTTCGTTTTTGACACGGTCGCTGACCCAGTCTTTATAAGCGTCGATAATAAACTCCGGCTTGTTATAGACCGGGCCATGACTTGAGGCGATAATATCTATTTCGAGGTCCTTCATTTTTTCGAGGTTTTTCTTTATAGCTGTTCTGAAAGGCATCATTATCTCAGCGTAATAACGCTTGGCGGACTCGTACACAAGGGCCTCGTCTTCAACGAACAAACTACTGGTTGCCAGATGTGAGCCGAAGAAATCACAAGGGAAAAATATTTTATCTTCCTGCAGGTATGTACCCATTGTCTCAGGCCAGTGCACCCAGGGAATATAAATAAACCGCAGGTTCTTATCACCTAAAGAAAGGATTTGGCCATCATCCACAGTGATGAATTTATCCTCGCTGATTTGCAATAAATCAATGAGCATACCCTTGCATTTAGGGTTTGTTACCACCTTTGCATCAGGGTATAGCATCAATATATCTCCTATGCTGCCAGAGTGGTCCTGCTCAGCGTGGTGGGCAACAATATAATCTATTCTGTCGGCCCCAGCTTTGACAAGATTATCTATCAGCACATCAGTCTTCGTTGGGTCAACTGTATCTAAAAGCGCAATTTTTTCACTGCCCTTCACCAGATAAGCATTATAGCTCGTCCCGTCCGGCAGAGGAATCAGCTCATCAAACAGCCTTCTGTCCCAGTCAATTGCCCCGACTGCATAAATGTTTGGTCTTAGCTGCATCATTTTTTTAATCCTTTTACCGCCTCCAGCGCCGCTTCGTAGTCCGGCTCACTGGTCAGTTCGTTCACTATTTGCACATACCTGATGATGCCATCTCTGTCCACTACGAATACCGCTCGGGCGAGCAGACGCAATTCTTGGATTAGGACGCCAAACGCTTTACCAAATGAAGCTTCACGATGGTCTGAGAGCGTTTGAACATTCTTGACACCCGCAGTGCCACACCAGCGCTTCTGAGCAAATGGAAGGTCCATACTAATAGTCAGAACAGCCACGTTCTCGCTGAGGCTGGCGGCTTCAAGGTTAAATCGACGCGTCATTGTGTCACACACCGATGTATCTAAAGACGGCACAGACGAAATAATACAAACTCTGCCGCGAAATGACGACAATTTGACCAGCTTTAAATCATTGTCAAGCACTTCAAAATCTGGTGACTGTTCGCCGACCTTGACTTCATTACCCACTAAAGTCAAGGGATTGTCTTTCATCGTTACCAGACCTTTTCGCTCCTGCATAGGTATTGCCTTTCAGAGTTTTTAGTAGTTGGCCGCCTCCAGTTCAAAATGCGCCTGCGGATGCGCACATGAAGGACACACATCAGGGGGTTCTGTGCCTTCGTGGACATAGCCGCAGTTTCTGCAAACCCACCTTACAGCCTTCTCTCGTTTGAAAACACGTCCCTCGGTTATGTTCTTCGCAAGTGCAACATATCTATCCTCGTGGCGTTTTTCAGCAACGGCGATATTTCTGAAAACCTCTGCGATTTCACTGAATCCTTCTTCATCTGCAATTTTAGCAAAGCCCGGATACATCTCGGTATTCTCGTAATGCTCACCTGCTGCCGCCGCTTTCAAAT
>CAZTWR010000014.1:0-10363 GCA_964618055.1 uncultured Pirellulales bacterium
TGAGCATAACTTCAGCCGCCCGAAGGGCATAGCTGTTCGCTAATTCTTCATTCCACATCTCTGTATGTTCACCCATCTGCTCAGGCGTTTGGCCGAGAGCTTGCGACAAATTCTCAACGACAAGCTTACTTTCGGCAAAGTCCTCCTTAGGCCCGGCTGCTGCTATTGCTATCGCTGCACTGTACCTTACGGCTTTATCATCGAACGACAATGCCTGAACCAGTGGCTGGGCCGGACCAATTCGATAAAGCAATGATTTTTCACCTGCAGTGATAGCCAATGCCTCGACCGCATAAAGTGCGACATAAGCATTCTTATCCTTAATGGCCCGTGCAAGTGCCTGATGTAGATACTCGGGTCCTGCGGTGGTAGCATAAGTCATCGCATCGGCATGACCAGCGCCAAAGTAATTGGGCATATCGAGACCGGTAGACTCGGCCTTGATATATGCAGCCAGCCAGAGGCCAATGGCTTGGCCGAATCCAGCATCGGCCTTAAGAGCCCACTCACACGCACGCATCGCCATAAGCTCGTTAAAGTAACCTTTGTTAACCTCCTCCCGGACCAGCTGCCGACCCGTTGAATCCCAAAACCATACATTGGCAAAATCGGCATCTTCCGCCGGAGCCAGAGATTGGGTATGATAATAATAGTCTTCACCGAGCTGGTAGAACAACTGTGCAACAGGGACTTTCAATGCAGCAGGGTCAATTTGTCTGATACTTTGGTCGGCCAGTTTGCGAAGTTCGGCTGAACCATCGTTTTCGATAATGTACTTTAAATAGGCCAGTGATTGGGGATAGCCAATCTTGCCCAGCGCCCGTATTATTTCGGCCTTTGACCCTACATCTTCGGTCTGCAAAGCTGCTGCAAGTGGCCTTATCGCATCTCTGCCGATTTGTGGTAGCGCCCATATGATATTAGGTAATTCTTCTTTCCGGGAATCGTCCATCATTGCATCGAGCATATAAAATATTGCATATTCGCCGGCGTTCTGGAGTCGTTTAACTGCTGCAAGTCGACCCCGGGTTGTACTGCTTAACCTTCTTATTTCCTCCGTAATAATCTTCGGGTCAGCTCGGCGGATAAATCTGCCTTGCTCGATAACGTCCAGAATTTTCTCGCTCAGTTCGACCAGCTCAGCATCAGACGCAGTATCGATAACCCTTAACAAAATCGCATAACCCGGAGGATTTTCTTCACTTAGAGTAAGCAATTCCAAAGGGTCAGGGTCGCTTTCGAGAACAGCTTGTGCGTATCCCTTGGCTAAGTCGAGTCGGCCAATCTTTGTGTAATGCAAAAATTCGTTCCAGTTCTCCTTCAAGGTTTGGCCAAAACAGATGCTAACTACAAAAAGTACCGCTGCTAAAATTGCTCCACCGTAAGGTGTCCTTCGGACAACAGTTCTTCTCTTAAACATTAAAATATCTCCAAAAAATGCGTTTACTTTATCAGAAACATAGGTCTTTATAGATAATCGTCCTTGTAACAAGCATCTTATAAATAAATACCGTTTTGTCAATAAAAATCCGTTTTATGCCACTACGATAGCTGGAGACCCTCCTGGCTTTAATAACGTTAAAATAGCAAAAAACAAAATTAATGGAACAGAAACCAGCTTTTGTACATCTTTATTAGTTGACAGCGAGGTGACCTTAATGAAAAGAGCAAAAAATATCAAAAATTTGCGAAAATTTCTTGCAAAATCAGCTACTTTTCTATTAGAATAATTGTGTTAGGCTAGAATGTGAAGGCTGGTCAAAAAAGTTTGTAATATTGTATTTTGTCTTTGCCGCCGTAATTCGTACCCCTTTCATACCAGCCTTGCCTTCCAAACTTAAAAGCATAGGAGGCCCAATTTACATAAATCGGACATAGGTGCGTGCTTGTGCCATCATACAATAATGTATTTATCATACATTTTTGAAAGGGTAAGAAAGTGAAGACAACAACAAAAATCATATCAGTCCTTGGGTCTTTGGTTCTGTGCGGCTCTGCTTTTGCCGCATCTGCCGATGTGCAAGCCGATATAATCGCTTGTTTCCCAATTGATACAAATCCTGGGCTGGAAGTATCCCCCACAGAGGTGGTTTTCTACGACGACTTCCCTACCACGACACTGAACCCGGCGAATTGGACTGTTTGCGCCGGAGCACCCACAATCGACAATGTCGGGCTGTTGGAACCATCTGAGCCGTGTTCCCTGCGTTTGAACGGTAATCCCAGCGGTGGAGATTGCGTCGTGTCACGAGCTTTGGATCTGTCGGGAGAGGCAGAGTTGACATACTGGTACGAGCAGACCGGTGGAGGTGAGTCTCCAGACAGCGGTGAGGACCTTGTCATTGATTTCTGGGACGGTAACAACTGGGTGGAACTGGACCGTCATTTAGGAATCGACCCGGATATGACAAACTACGTGAAGCGGACCATACCGTTACCACCGGAGGCAATTCATGACAGCTTCAGCCTACGAATCAGCAGTACGGGTAGTACAGGAGCATTTGACGACTGGTTCGTGGATGATGTATCCATTACGATTTTGGAGGATCTAAGTATCACGCCAACAGAGGACTTCAGTGCTTCGGGCTACGAGGGAGGACCATTCGAACCAAACAGCAAGGACTATACCCTTTATAATGTTGGTTCTAACCCCCTGGAATGGTCAGCGGAAGTGACATGCCCTTGGCTGGACGTCGAGCCGAATGGCGGCACCCTGCTGCCCAGCGATACTAATATGGTTGTAGTTTCCATCAATGAGTTGGCCAACGATTTAGACCCCAACATTTATACCTGTGAGATTATTTTTCACAACTTAACATCCGGTGTTGACCAATCACGCGAAGTAACACTGGAAGTGATCATGGTACCGGGTGAAATCGAGGTGACTGATACGATTCCACCACCAAACGACCTCAACATGCCTTTCGGTGACGTTTTCATAGGCTTGAGCCGCACCGAGAAGGTGACGATTGCCAACACCGACCCGGATTATGAGCTTATCATTATAGACATTTCTCTTGGCGGCGAATACTTTGAAGACTTCAACGATGGATTGGCACAGGACTGGGATGAAGATTTAGATCAGAACTGGGAAGTTGTCTTTGGCGAATACCGGGCCCAAAGTAGCGGTAGCGACTTCATGTTCTCCAGATATATAGGACAGGAATGGGAGAACTTATCGGTTCAGATGAGCTGTCGTCGAGATGGCAGCATTTATAACTCTGCGGGCGTCTTGCTTCGCGCCAGTAGCAATTTCGACGATGGCGTTGGTTCGGGCTATGTTTTTCAAATTGCGACCGACGGTGATTACAGTATCTGGAAACAAATTAATGGTTCCTGGTCATGGCTGCAGTCGTGGACTTATAGCTCAGCGATCAATCCTGGCACCAATGTTTTAATAGCAAGTGCGGAAGGCAACCAACTAAAGTTCTTTATTAATGACACATTGGTATGGAATGGGACCGACAATGACCTTACCTCCGGTCACATAGGACTAGGTGGATATACCGACCTTGGTGACGCTACCCATTACTTTGACGATGTGTTGGTCGGCGAGCTCATAACAACCTCACAAACCATAAATAATGAGCAGCAATGGTACAACGAGCACCCTTATGAAAAGTCTAAGCCGGAGGAGGCTCCAGAAAACTGGCAGCCGCTGGAGTATCCCGGCGGGAGCGAGGTTTCACCGCGGATCTTGCCCGTCCGGTCAGGAAAACTGTCGTCAAGATGTTTCCGACTGGAAAATGTTCCCTTATTACCGGTGATAATACCGCCCTTGAGCAGCATTAACGTAAATGTAGTTTTCGAGCCGACAGAGGTTGAAGAATACCAATCTGTGGTAGTCATCAAAAGCAATGACGCAGATGAGCCTGAAGTCGAGGTGCAATTGAGCGGCACAGGCGTCCCTGAATATCTGGAAGTCGTACCAGAAGAGCTCTTCGAGTTTTCCGGACATCCTGGTGGCCCATTTGTCCCCTCTAATACGTCTTATCAGTTGACAAACACTGGCCTGGTCGATGTTAACTGGATTACCGAGCCAAATATGCCTTGGCTGGACGTTTCCCCGTCGAGTGGGACTCTTAATCCCTACGAATCAGCGACGGTAACAGTTATGCCGAATGCCCAAGCACGGGACATGAATGAGGGTTACCATTGCGGTGACCTTATCGTCACAGATACCACTACTACCGTAGAGCTGAAACGGAGAGTGTGCTTAAATGTGTACACCGAGCCGAAGATATGGTCAAGCCCCTCTTCTTTCAACGTAACCATGTGTCAGAAAGATACTCAAACTCAAATACTGACCATTGGTAACAGTGGGGATGGCGTTCTGAACTTCAGCTTAAGCAGCCATGAGATACCTAGTTATTTGCCCGCTGCGAAAACTACAGTAGCTGAGATCGAAATAAGTGGAGACGAGATGGTTCTGGAGTATGAGTTCAACGAACCTACTATCTACGAAGGTGACGGCTACGATTTGTTGATAATGGAAGGACTGGAACAATATCAGCGGGTAGGCGCACCGATTATTCCCGTGCGTCCTGTTAAGGTAATGGTGCCCTTTGGCAAGAAGGTACTCACCGCTCGAGCAATACCTCTGGAGACTTATGACCTGCCGGGCTCATATTGGCTGCCGCCCGCGCAGAAGCCTTATCCTCTCAGTTACCAAGGCACAGCGGAGCCAACGGAGCCGGATCCAGCTATTTACGGTCAAGCAACCCCATGGCCCGGGACGTATCACGAGCAAGTAGCTGCTCAGTCCAAGCGAGGCTACCAGTTGTTTATTATGAACCTGTTTCCGCTGCAATACGTGCCGGCCATAGGTAAGATTTCTTATACCACCAAATTGCGTTTGGAAATTGACCTGGCCGATGCATTAACCTCTGAGGTACTAAGACCTTCAGAAGCGGTAGAGGCACGGTTGACAGCAATGGTAGACAACCCGAGTGTGCTGGAAAACTACTCTGAAACAGACGCCCCGGTCGAAAAGCTTGATGAGGCGGTGGCATTACCTGACGGCGGCCCATACCAATACGTAATCATTACAAGCGGGGCTTTGGAGGCTGCGCCGGGTCCGTGGAACTTCCAGGCCCTGCGCGATGCTAAGATTGCTCGCGGTATGACAGCAATCATCGTTACAACCGACTGGATTTATGCCAACTACGACGGGACACGCCCTGACAGTGACAGCGACAACCAGACACGGATACGGAACTTTCTGATAGATGCTTACCAGACGTGGGGGACGGAGTATGTGCTGCTCGGTGGAAACGCTAACATAATACCGGCACGTATGTTTTGGGTTGATTCATTGGTTGGCGATAAAGACGAAATGCCGGTGGATATGTATTATGGCTGTGTTGAGCCGGAAGAGTGTACTTTTGATTACAATGCTAATGGCTTATATGGTGAACCGACCGATGGCATAGGTGGCAACGATGTTGATTTGCTCGCTGAAATATACGTAGGCAGGGCCGCCGTGGAAAATACCACAGAGCTGGAGAACTTCATCAGGAAAACATTAACTTATGATTCAACCAAAAATGAATATTTGGAGCGTATTGCGATGTTGGGCGAGTGGTTGGGCTTTGGTGGTGTGTCGGAGTACGCCAAAGACTCAAAGGAACAAATTCGCCTGGGTGGTGAATATGATGGCTATTTTACCTATGGATTTGAGAATCATGTACAATCGAGCTTTATTGATTTTATTACTGAAGGCTGCCTGCCCGAAGATCCGACCTGTTGTTGGCCCTTATACGATAAGGACGCCATTTGGCCCAAGAACGATTTAATCTGCCTGATGAACGGCGGTGTGCATGCATTCAATCATTTAGGGCACGCGAATGAGACCTACTGTATGAAGTTATATACTTCCGACCTGGCTTCCCTGACAAATACAGACTATTTCTTCACTTACTCACAAGGGTGCTATCCGGGTGCGTTTGACATACCTAACTGTTTCGCCGAAGTAATCACGTCAACAGAACATGGTGCCTTTGCGGTGATTATGAACGCCCGTTATGGATATGGCAGAGGAAACAGCACAGATGGTCCCAGCCAGCGGTTTGACCGACAGTTCTGGGATGCGGCACTCTCTGAGAACATGCTGGAGATGGGCCGGGCCAGCCAAGATAGCAAGGAAGACAACCTCTGGGATATCAACGGTGAATGTATTCGCTGGTGCTACTACGAACTGAATCTTTTCGGTGACCCCGCACAGAAGTTCCGGTTTAGCAAGTTGAGCGAGTGGATAGAGTTCGTTCCAGAGGGCGGCAGTGTTGGCCCCGGTGAGGTGATTGATGTGAATGTGATATTCGACGCTAATCAGCCAAGCGGGACCTATCAGAGCCAGATTATTATTAATTCCGACGACCCTTATACGCCCGAAATAACCATCCCAGCTACAATGACTGTCAAACCGATTGACTACCTCACTGAACTATTTGAGCCCAATGGTCCCTCTAACAACAACCCGAATGACCCCAATCGCAATGATATGGCGAATCGGATGCTGATGTTCAGGCCAAGCTCATCGTGCGGTTATTATAGGCTCTGCATCAGTGAAGCCGCAGATTTCCCCCTTGATCCAAACGGTGGGACAATTGTCTCGCTTGAGGACGATGATTATATCCCGGTCAATCTTCAGGGTGCCCATATCAATTTCTATGGGATTGACTACGATACCTTCTATATCGGCAGTAATGGCTATATAAGCTTTATATCCGGTGACATACGCTACCTTGAGAGCTTGCCAGACCACTTTGATCTGCCGCGTATATCGGCTCTTTTTGATGACCTCGATCCATCCGCTGGCGGTTTGATTTCTTGGAAGCAGCTTGATAATCGAGTGGTGGTGACGTTTGAAAACGTGCCGGAGTACAACTCACCCAATTCAAACAGCTTCCAGATCGAAATGCGTTTTAACGGCAATATCATAGTCACATTGTTGGATATCGCTGCTGAAGATGGACTTGTAGGACTTTCAAGCGGTGATGGGCTGTCTCCTTACTTCGCAGAAAGTGACTTGTCAGAGTATGATTTATGTACCTTCGAGTGCGATTTCAACGGTGATTTGGATATTGATTTTACAGACTTTGCCATATTGGCACTGGCCTGGCTGACTGAGCCTGGAGGTGCACAATGGAATCCCGACTGCGACATCTCCTATCCGAAGGATAATGTTATCGATTGGCGCGACCTTGATGTATTTACCGATAACTGGATAGTAGGTCCTTAAGAGCTGTATAGTGATTCTAATCTCAAATTAAAGAACTATGAGTTTCGTACTTGCGACTCATTTTTATTGCAATGGGTTAAGTAGGCCAAATTAAGGATTTTTACCCGAAGATGTAGATGTTAATACCCCAACATTGTCGCTGAATTAAATAAGCTTAACAGTTACTCTTCGATCATTTTGTGCTTTTGTAGCCACTTTTGCACCCACTGCTTGGCCTGCTCTTCTGTTTGCAGCTTTCCTTCTAATTGGGCGATATACATCTCTTCAGCCAACTGCCCCATGCCAGGTCCCTGCACTGCACCCAATCGAATCAGGGCGTGCCCGTTGAGCAGAGGTTTGGGCCGTAACTCAACATCGCCCAGTGCCTTTATTCTTTTCCTCAAGCTTACCAACGCAGCAATGCTTCTGCGTTCAGCTCTTTGAATTGCTCTCTGCAGTTCGTACAGGTCCCAAAAATACGGCTCACTAACAATCAACTTCAGCTGAGCCAAAGACATCTTCTCATCAAGCAATTTTCCTCTGTTGACTAACAGGAATTTTATATGTTTGGTTTGACTTCTGCTAAGTTTCAAAACTTTACATTTCTCAATCGCAAATTCCATCGGACAGCCAGCAAAAAGACAGGCCAATGCCAAGGGGAAATCGCTTTTTTTTCGCAGTTGACTTAGTACCTTAATTGCCAGTTTCACCTTCTCGCCGGCAAAGCCGGGGAAAATTGCTTTAGCTAATCCGCTTTTGGCCAACAGTGACACACCTGCAGAACGGCTGGGACTGACGAGGATAACCTCTAATTCCATCGCTATACGTTCGCCGCTTATTTTAGAAATGTTTTTTGCGCTGCTGCAAATCGCTGAAAAGGTTCGCGGCTCAATTGCAAAGCCGAGCTGGGTTGAAAACCGAACCGCCCGTAACATTCGCAGGTAATCTTCGCCGAACCGCTCAGCGGGCTTGCCAATGGTTCGTATCAACTTTTTTTTGAGGTCAGTCCGGCCATTGACGTAATCGATAACCTCTTTTTTCAGGGGGTCGTAAAATATTCCGTTGATGGTGAAATCTCTTCGGCTGGCATCTTCGGCTGCGCTGGCAAATTTAACAGCAGTTGGATGCCTGCCGTCACCATAGCCGGTTTCAGTTCTGAACGTTGCCACCTCCACCTGCATACCTCCAATCAAAACAATCACTACCCCGAATTTCGCTCCGACCTTTAGCGTGCGTTTGAATATCTTCATTACATCTTCGGGGCGAGCATTTGTAGTAACATCATAATCACTGGCGGTCCTCCTCAGGAGCATATCGCGCACACAGCCGCCTGCCAGCAAAGCCTCGAAGCCACTCCTGTGGAGTCGCTTAATTATCTTTATGGCCGCTTCTCTGTTTGTCATTTGCTCCTCCGCTGCAGTATAGTAACCGCCATAGTCCCCCACTGCCGACGCTCTATTACTCCGAGTTGACCATACCGTTCCAACAATTCTGTGCGTTTCTCTGTCCTGACTACAACAATACCATCCAGCACCGACTGTTCGCTTAATCGCACAAACAATTCGCTCAAGGGCGAACCTTCTTTCGTCTCCCTCGTGGTTGAATATGGTGGGTCAACAAAAATAAGGTCATACTTTTGCTTATCAACCGGTGCGCCAATCTTAAACGCGTTGGCCCTTATAACTTTCCACCGTAAGTCCACAGGACGCCTTACGGCGGTGTCCCCAAGCGGAGACTCGCCGACAAATCCGGCCCGCCTACCCAAAGGCTCGTCCGTCGGGCAGGCCTTTTCAATATTCTTCTCCAAAATTGCGACAGTCTTCAGGTCTTTTTCAACGAAAGTAACAAACTCAGCCCCCCTGCTCAGTGCCTCCAGACCTAAAGAGCCAACACCACAGAACAAATCAGCCACGATTTTACCGTCGGGCAGGTCATATTTATAAAGTACGCTGAAAAGCGACTCCTTGACCCTGTCGGTAATCGGCCGAGATACCTGTGCCTTCGGGCTAAGCAATTTCATCCCTCGTTTTGAACCAGCTATGATTCGCATCTTAAATAATATAACGAAACGCTTTGCTTTGAGCGAGAAATTTTGTCCAGATTTATTAAGAGGTCAAACACAAAGAGGTAAAGGGGGCAAAGGCACAAAGGGAGCAAAGGATAATGAGTTTGTGGTTCGTGACTGCGGCTTTATCTTGTAACGAGCATCTATCATCGAGCACCCCATATCGAAAATCAACAATCGCTGTCATTCTGAGCGCAGAGAAGAATCTCCTACCAAAGTAAATTGTAAATTGCAGGGTTTTTCTGGACTTCTGCCCAAACAATATGTTATACTATTTGTCAGAAACGATATTTTGGAGGATGCTGTGAAAACTCGCATTTCCTTGTTTCTAACAATTCTGATAACCGTTTTGCTATCCGCGCCCATTTTTGCCAGCGCAGACGCTGGCTCTATCCTCGGCTGGGGTAGCAGCAGGGTAAATAGTACCGAACTTCTCACTGATGATTTTACTGCCATAGCAGCAGGTATGGCCCACAACCTTGCCTTAAAGGAAGATGGTAATATTGTCGGCTGGGGCAGCAACGAATATGGTGAGGCCAGCCCGCCTGACGGAAACGACTTTGTCGCCGTAGCAGCGGGTTTGCTGCACAGCCTTGCCTTAAAGAAAAATGGCAGTATTGTCAGCTGGGGTGACAATAGTTATGGTCAGGCCAGCCCTCCAGATGGTAATGACTTTATCGCCATCGCAGCAGGTGGCTTTCACAGTCTTGCCCTGAAATCTGATGGCAGTATTGTCGGCTGGGGCAGAAACACGGATTGGACAGGACATTGGATTGGTCAGGCCAGCCCTCCAGATGGTAACGACTTTATCGCCATCGCAGCAGGCGGGATGCACAGTCTTGCTTTGAAATCTGATGGCAGTATAGTCGGCTGGGGCGGCAATGAATATGGTGAGGCCAACCCGTTTGACGGAAACGACTTTGTCGCCATATCGGCAGGCTACAATCACGGTCTTGCCCTGAAATCTGATGGCAGTATAGTCGGCTGGGGCGGCAACGAATATGGAGAGGCCAGCCCGCCTGATGGAAACGACTTTGTCGCCATATCGGCAGGCTACAATCACGGTCTTGCCCTGAAAT